>CAZAVC010000018.1:0-4032 GCA_964488265.1 uncultured Fimbriimonas sp. | reverse complement strand
TCGATCCAGAGCAGAACAGCACGTTCCGAGATCACTACTTGGACGTTCCGTTCGACCTTAGCAAGGTGTTCTTCATCACCACGGCTAATCGTTTGGACACGATCCCAGCGGCCTTGCGAGACCGGATGGAGGTCATCGAGCTGGGTGGGTACACGGAAGAAGAAAAGGTCGAGATTGCCGAGCGACACCTCATCCCCAAACAGATCGGGGAACACGGTTTGCGTCCGTCTCAAATTGAGTTCAAACACGAGGCGGTGGTGCATCTTGTTCGCCACTACACTCGAGAAGCCGGGGTTCGGAACCTGGAACGAGAAGTAGGTAGCGTCGTTAGAAAGGCGACCCGTCTCTTTGCTGAGGGTCGCAAAACAAAGAAAGTCGTGAACAAGGCCTTCGTCGAAGAAGCGTTAGGGGCACCCCGATACCTTCACGACGAGGTTGCCGAGCGCGACCTTCGCCCCGGCATGGCGGTCGGATTGGCTTGGACCCCTGTCGGTGGCGACGTTTTATTCATCGAAACCGCGAAGATGCACGGCAATAAAGGACTCATCGTTACCGGGCAACTTGGCGATGTGATGAAAGAGTCGGTGACCGCCGCTCTCACTTATCTCCGGTCGAATGCCACGGATTGGGGCATTGCGGAAGATGCTTTTGAGAAGGCGGAGATTCACGTTCACGTTCCGGCAGGTGCGGTTCCAAAAGATGGTCCCAGCGCGGGCGTGACCATGCTGACCGCTCTCACTTCCCTTTTCACCGGAAGAACCATTCATCATCGCCTCGCAATGACGGGAGAAATCACGCTCACCGGCCAGGTGCTTCCCGTCGGAGGAATCAAGGAGAAGGTGCTTGCGGCTCACCGAGCAGGCGTCACCACGCTTATCCTGCCCGAGCAAAACAAAAAGGACTATCTGGAAGACGTGCCGGACGAGATCCGTAAGCAACTTACTGCACACTTCGTGAAGCATGGGTCGCAGGTATTGAAACTCGCGCTTTCGAAATAACGTCCGGGATCGGCCCCAAGATAGCCGACAATAGAGACGGTCGCCTTGGTTTTGTCACCGAGGCGACCGTTTGGTTCCGAACTTGCTCGTCGTAAACTCGGAACGAGATTGCATTTATGTCTGCTTCGCCGATTGTCAATCAGAACGTGCCCGGACTTACCGCGCTGAGGTTTTTTGCAGCGTCGATGGTCTTTGTCGTTCACTATGCGGTGAAATCGGCAGATCCCGTTACGGAAACGATTAACAAACTTTTCGCAAGAGGTGCGGGCGGAGTCACCATCTTCTTCCTCCTGTCCGGTTTCTTGCTCGCGATGATCTACACAGATCGGGACATGAACAAGCCGGGAGCAATGCGAAAGTATTACGTCGCGCGAGTCGCCCGGATCTATCCTCTCTACCTGTTTGCCATCGTTCTGCACCTACCCTTCCTTTACTGGTGGGTCTCTTCGCATGGATGGGGACCTGGTCTCAACATTCCGGTTTACATCGGTTCCAAGGTGTTGATGCAGGATGCCTGGTACTTCCCAACCATGTCCGCAGACACCTCGGCAGACTGGCTTGGGCAAGGCTGGACCCTTACTTGCGAAGCCGTTTTCTACGCGCTTTTCCCGGTTCTCCTTCCGGTGGTGAAGCGCATCCCGACGAAGGCTCTTTGGGTGGCGCTTCCGGTCTCACTGATCTTGCTGACTGGGTTGACTGCCATGTACAAAGACACGCCCGTGGGCGTGTTCTCTCTTCGACCGGGTTACCGTCTGTTCGACTTCATCTCCGGCATGATGATGGCGATGCTTGTGAAGGAGATCCCCAAACTTGCCGCAGGGTTGAACAAACTTCTCTGGCCACTTGTTGCCGCGATTTTGGTCGGACACTACTTCATTCCCGACGACGAAGCACCCGTGTTTCTTGTCCTTAGGGTGCTTTACTTGCTACTCGTTGCAAGCATTGGCTCGGCATTCGTGTTGCCTGCTCCAGAGAGCCTCTCAAAGCCATCGAAACTTCGGGAAACCTTCGTGCTTCTCGGCGAGGCCAGCTACGCCTTGTACTTGATGCAAGCGTTCATCGTCTTCGTGCCCGGGTTCGTTTTGACCAGGGTGCTCAAGACGGAATTGCCAAGCATTCACTCCGGATGGGGTGCATTCTTGGCGTACTTCGTGGTCGCCAACGTGGTGTGCATCGGCATCTACAAGTGGTTCGAAACTCCTTTGCGAACTCGGCTCAACAAGCTCGGTACGCCGAAGAAGAAAGCCGCCTAAAAAGGGCCCCCAGGAGAAAGAGGCTGCTTAGTGCCCGAATCGGTGAGGGTGAAACTCGTTGTGGCGCTCTTCGAGCATCTGCATGAGCGTTCGCCGAAGCTGATCTTGAAGGTGTCCGTGAACCGCTGGATCCCAAACCGTGTCTTCATGCGTCCGAATCACTTCCGGAATGCTGAGCGGCGGTAGAGTGGCGAACTCGGGAACTTCCCATTCGTAGCGGGGCCAAATGTGGGCATGAAGGAACGGATCGACGTTGCCGTAAATCGCGTAGTTGGTACGCTTGCACTCCGTGACCTTCATGATCGCCTCGCCGACAAGCGCCATGTCATCGAGGAACATGACTCGTTGCCGCTCTCGAAGGTCGGTGAGATGATTCACCTCCGGATAAGCAAGGAGCAAGCAGTAGCCCGTGAGGAACTGGTTATCTGCCATCACGAGAAAACCGGAGGGTAAGCGCAGAACAAGTTTCGGGTTCTGCCCTTCTGCTAATTCGGCAAGGCGCTCGGTTCCGGTCATGTCACTTAAGATTATGCGGTTTCCCTCGGCTTGAAAACCGCGCGCCCCATAAATCGACTACGCGACCGAGGCTATCTACCTAAGACGCTTTACCCTCTTGCCATCTCGAAAGCCTTTCCGATCTCGGTGATCGTGCGGTCCCAACTGAAACTCGTCGCCCGAACCAGGCCGTTCGCGGCGAACTTTTGAGCGTCGGCCGTGTTCGTCCATCCTTCATATAGCCCCCGGGCAATGTCGGAAGGGTGGTGGGGATCAAAGTAAAAAGCGTCTTCGCCAGACACTTCGGGAATCGCCGAGGTCTTACTTGCGGCGACCGGGGTTCCTACCGTCATTGCTTCGAGCACCGGAATTCCGAACCCTTCGACAATCGATGCGACCACGAAGAGCTTCGCCCGTTGCATAAGAGCGTTCAGGGCTAAATCTGGAACGTAACCGAGAAACTTAACTTGCTCGGCGATCCCAAGGGCCTGAACCTCGGCAAAGACGTCCGTCTCCATCCACCCTCGCGCCCCTGCCACTAAGAGTTTAGGCTTTTCAGGAGAGGACTTCAGAAACTCGGCATAACCCCGTAGAAGACCAACCAGGTTTTTTCGAGGTTCGAGCGTGGAAACCGTGATGAGAAACGGCTCTTCGGAGTCGAGAAACTCGCTCAAGTCGATGGCATTCAACTCTTCATCAGCAAGGCGCCGGACCGCATTTCCGAGGCCGTTGTAAGCGACCACCACCTTCTCGGGCTTGATCCCGTACGCCTCACAGATTTGCCCTTTGGACCATTCGCTTACGGTAACTACAACAGCGGATTTTCGCGCCGCATGTCGATGCAAAGTGTCCAAGATCAGGCGCTGTTTTCGTGGAAACCATTGCGCATGGGTGGTCGAGAATGCGTCATGCATCACCGAAACGCAAGGAGCGGTCGGTGGGAGCGGCAAAGCGACAAAGGTTCCAAAAAAGACGTCGGCTTTGTTCTTCTTGGACTCCGAGGCAAGTTTCCAGTGCTCCCAAGCCACCCGATCCCGCGCCCGATCCACCGGAATCTCGTGCCAGCGAACCCAAGAGCTATCTCGCCAACCCGCAGACTCTTCGGCTCCGACCGGAAGATAAACGTCGTAGGTGTTCCCAAGGTCCACTTTGGCTAGACGGTCGACGACGTTGATCATTTGACGTCCAACGCCGGCTTTTTTCTTCCCACCAGAGGTGGCCATGAGCAATGCCGAAACGGTGACGTTCAAACGTAGAGCTCCTTCCCTTTCAACCAATTGCAAAAC
>CAZAVC010000017.1:0-13688 GCA_964488265.1 uncultured Fimbriimonas sp. | reverse complement strand
TTCCAGTGTCGAGAGACATTAGGGTTCGAGTCCCTATTCGGCCACCATCCTTCTTGAATCCCGCTCAACGAGCATCTCACCACGCCCCCGGCGTTGGTATTGTAAGCGCATGACGCTTCATTCGGAAAAGATCGCTCAGGCAAAGACTCTGGTGAAAGAAGCGGGTTTGGACGCCTGGATCACCTTCGTTCGCGAGACCGCCGAGGGATCGGACCCCATTCTGCCGTTCCTAATCGAGGGAGGGCTCACGTGGCAGAGCGCGCTGGTGATTTTTGCCAACGGCAAGAGCGTGGCCGTGGTGGGCAACTACGACGCCGACCCTTTGAAGCACTCCGGCGACTGGGATGAGGTGGTTCCGTACGTGCAGGGCATAAAGGATTCTCTTCTAGAAGCTCTGGAAGCCAACATTCCGGCGGGCAAGCAAGCCGCGATTGGGCTGAACATTTCTGAGGACGACTGCAAGGCAGATGGCCTGACCGTGGGCATGTATCGACTACTGGAAAAGGTGGTTGCGGGGACTCGGTTTGAGGGTTGTTTGCAACCTGCAAGAGGCGTTCCGACCCGGTTGCGTGGCGAGAAAACTTCTACTGAGATCGCTCGGCTCAAGAAGGCGATCGAGGTCACCGACGAGATGTTCGCCTTCGCGCAGAGCATCGCAAAGGTCGGCGTTTCCGAGCGGGCGGTGTATCGGGCGATTCAGGAGAAGATCGACGCTGCGGGCTTCGGCTACGGGTGGGACCGGGCCGGGAACCCGATTGTGAACTCGGGTCCGAATTCCATGATCGGGCACGGCATCCCCTCCGATTCGATTCTCATTGAGGAAGGGCATATCTTCCACATCGATCTGGGCGTGATTGTGGATGGCTACAGCTCGGATATTCAGCGATGCTGGTATGTGGGCGATTCGGTTCCGGAGGACGTTCAGAAGGGTCTAGAGGCGGTTCGGGCTTCTTTGGAAGCCGCTAAGGCGGTGCTTCAGCCAGGAGTGCAGGGCTGGCAGGTGGACGACGCGGCGCGATCGACTCTGGTGTCGCACGGGTACCCGGAGTATCTGCACGCGGTGGGTCACCAGGTGGGCAGGGCAGCTCACGATGGCGGCGCGGTGCTGGGTCCGAAGTGGGATCGTTACGGCAACACGCCAATGATGCCGATCCGGGAGAGCGAGGGGTACACGCTGGAACTCGGCGTGACGCTACCGGGGCGCGGCTATCTGGGTCTGGAGGAGATGATGCTGGTCACTGGCGACGGCTGCGAGTGGCTAAGCACCCCGCAGACGGAAATGCCTCTGCTGTAGTTTGGCGGAGTCGGTTTTCACCGTAGAATGGAGGAGTAATGCCCGAAATCTTCCCGCAGCCTGTCTACCTTGAGCGACTCAAGGTAGAGAACATTCGGTCGTTCGAGTCGGTGGACATTGAGTTCAATGTGCCGGAATCGGGCGGGCAGTGGATCGTGTTTTTGGGCGACAACGGGTCGGGGAAGTCGACGTTGTTGCAGTTGATTGGGTTAACGGAAACGTCACCAAAATCAAATCCGTTTGGCTGGGATGAACGGTGGGCCAATGGCCTCGTTCGATTTGGAGCCGAAACTGGCGAAGTTGCAACGTCGTGGCGGTTGAGGCCAGGCAATTCGAAACCGCAATCCAAGACCTTTTCGGCAAAGCAAGGACGGATATCCGAAGCCTGGGGGCCTAGTGGTGACGGTCGGCAAGGTCCAGACGGCAAGGACCTTGAGAGCGATTGGTTTTTTCAGTTTTTGGCTGGCTTTGGAACGAACCGAGCAGATCGTGATTTCGACGAGGGCCCAAAGAAAGGTTATGACCTAGTCGCTTCCCTTTACAACTCCCCTTCGATGCCGAGCAGGGGGCCCATCGATCCAGTGAAATGGCTTCTGGGCGAGCGTCTCAAGACCTTTGAGTGGGCTGAACGAGGAGACATGTTTAGCGCCATCACTGGAGCAATGCAGCACCTTCTCCCACGCGTATTGGAAGTCAATGTCTCGGGCGAAGGCGTAAGCCTTACCTTTGAACACGACGACTTAACAGGCGACGTAATCACAGTCCCGTTCGCCTCCATCAGTGAGGGGTATCGAGCAACCATCATCTGGCTGATCGACCTTTTAGCGGGCTGGCTTAATACCCAGACCGAAGAAAACATCATACAGTGGGCGAGCGAAGGCAAACTTCTTGAGGCGATGACGGGCATCGTGCTCGTAGATGAACTCGACCTGCACCTGCACCCGACCTGGCAACGCGAGATCGTTCCCAACCTGCGAAGCCTATTCCCCAATCTCACGTTCATCGTCACGACCCACAGCCCGCTGATTGTGCAATCGGCGGAAAATTGCGAGGTATTCGTCGTGGAACGAACTTCGGCGTCGGCGCCGTCGACGGTCAAACGAATCGATGTGGGTGCAACTACGGTCGATAGCCTCCTAACCAGCGACGCCTTTGGCTTGGAATCGGAACTTGACGTTCGGACGGAACGTGCTATCGCTGAAACGGCCGAAAGGTTAATGACAGGAGATCAAGAACCGTCGTCCGAGGTCTCTTCTCGATTATCCGAGGCGTTTTCGACGCAACTCCATGCAATCGATGACCTTGTTGAAGAGCCTATCGAAATTGCTCGAGAACGCATTCAAGAGATTCTTCAGAAGAAGCGCGGAGGCTGATCTCATGATTCGATACCGCAGACCAGAGCAGCCCGCGGACTTCGAGCCAAGGGTTGCGGACGCCAAAGAAGCGATACGCAGAGCTGTTGAGGTCGAAGGCCGGAATCCAGCTTCCAAGGAGTTTGACGATTTATGGAAGCATTTCAAGAGCCACTTTGAGGTTGCTCAACATGAGAAGTGCTTTTTTTGTGAAGGATTGGTCACGGCTACGCAAGACGGCGATGTCGAACACTTTTTTCCAAAGGCTGGGATAACAACTCTGGGGCCCTGGCACGAAACGGGAAAGGGTTCGAAGACCAAGAAGTTATCAGAGCGTGGATATTGGTGGCTCGCTTACGAATGGACCAACTACTCTTTGGCTTGCCAAAAATGCAATCAACGCAATAAGGGAAATCACTTCCCAACCAGTCCTGAGATTGGTGAAGAGGGTCCGTCTATCAACGATAATCGGATTCGGCTACTGCTGAATGCCTTCGATGATGTAGTCGAGGAGTCGCTATCGTTCAACCAGAGTGGCTTTGCCGTTCCATTGGACGACCGAGGCAGGATGACCATCCGTGTTTGTGGACTGAATCGATCTGCACTGGTTTCGAGTAGATTCAAACAGCTTAGATTGGTGCAGGGCAAACTTGATCAGCTCATTCAAGCTCTTGCCGACAACAATGCTACGCGAATAAAGGAGGTCGCTAGTGACCTTGAGATTATCGGTGCTGACGATTGGCCATTTGCCGGACAAACTCGCGCACTTGTCTCCGCTCAACTTCAAATCTCTTGGGATGAGCTTAAGCTGCTAGCAGCCGATTAGACATCCCGCGCGACCCCTAAAGCGGCGGGATGTCTTTCTTCGGACTCTTGGTGGGGCCAAACTGACCCGGAACCATATTCTTGGCCTGCTCCTGCATCTGCTTCCAAGATTCCTGATACTTCTTCTTAAACTCCGCAGGCAGGGTATCGACCGTGAACGTGCCGAGCGCGGTTGGTTCGGCTTCCGTCAGGTTGCCCTGCATCTGTAGGTCGTTCTTGAAGTCGATCATGAAAGAGACTGTTCGGAGTTCGTACACTCGAAGCCCGTTCGGATTGATCTGGTAATACTCGTTTTCTGCTGCCCAGGGGAACAGATCCGGTCGAGACTTGTAGAACATCCTTTGCGCCAGTTCTTCCGCAGTTACAAACTGACCCTGATCGGTGCCGTAGCTTCTTTGCTGTGGGGCGGTTTTGAGGGTTTGTTCCGACTTAACTTCCATCTTAATGGTGGTGTTGTTCGGCACTCCACCCGCCATGCTAACGGTCGGCTCTCGTAAAATGCCGTTCCAGAAGAGCATCGACTTCTCTTCGTCGTATTCCCCGCTCTGGGGGTTGTATTGAATCGACCATCGATCTCCGAAGTACACCCGCTTGTAAATTTTCTCTTGAATCTCTCGCGGTAACTGGTTCAGTCGAACGCCTTTTTCAGCGGCAAGCGCAGGGCGCATGCTGCTTGGAATCATGCCGTAAAGCCTCAAGAAAAACCGATCGTTATAGATGGGTTCATCGGTCGTGGTAAATCTTCTTAAAAGTTCATCTAGCGGGGAATAAGACTCTTCATCTGGCAAAGTAAGGGCATAGGCGGCCTCAAAGTCTAGCGTCTTACCCTTCTTTTGTTGGCTCAACAGAATCTGGGCCTCCATTTTAGCCCTATCACGATACTCTCTGCGCTCTTGGTTGGGATTGGCAGGAGCCATTACCATCCAGCCACCCTCGTCTACGGTTCGCATAGCAAGAAATCGGGTGGCAAAATCCTTCCCTTTATTCTCTCGGAAGAAGTTCAAAAGACCATACGAAAGATACATCGTGTTGTCTGGAAGCGAGCCAACCAGCGATACCTTTAATTGTTGCGCCTCATATTTCAGGTATTCCCAGGTGGAGTAAGCCAAAGGGTCTCGCTCGGTGAGCTTCATGGCCCTCTGAGTAAATCCGGGCTCTGGATCGGCGGGCTTCTTGGTTACCGGATCAGCTCTCCACAGAAGCCTGCGAAAGTTAATGCCGTCTTTAGAAAGGATCTTTTCATGCTCCTTGGCCTTTTCCCCCATTCCGTAAAGGGTCTCCAGCATTGGTCCTTGCACCTGCTCTTCGGCAAAGTCGTAACTCCCAGCATAGCCCTCGGCAACAAAACGACCTTTAACGTCGGCAACCATGTATTCAATCGTGTAGCTGTTGCCTCTGTTGAATCGAACCGAAACTAAAACGTTATCTATGGGCTGGTCAATGGGCTTCACGTTCCCAGAAAGTCGGCCATAGGTTCCCATGTCATCGCCCCCGGTAATGGGTTCGCCGGCGGTGGTTGCGGACCATACGTTCTGTTCTTCCGTAAAGCGCCTCAATTCGGCCGTCAGATCAACCTTGAGAGGGAGTTGCATGGCAGTAGGCTTCACTGCAAAAACCCGGCGTTCTCCTTCTGGAACGGCTAGGAACATCTCCTCCGTCATCTTAGAGAGCAGGTGGTCGCTGAATCGCCTTTCCGGACCCTGGTTTTCCAACTGTTCCACCCGCCGCCACATCGAACCGTCCTCGTCTTTGAAGCCGCCCTTCATGAGGTCTTTCAACTGGTTATAAAGAGATCGGGCCTCGGTATCGGTAAAGGGCTTTTGCGCATCTTTGGCCTTCTTGCGCTTCTCGAGCATCTTTCGAATTCCGTTTCGGCGTTGCTCAAGCTCAATTGCGGCTTCAGATCGAACCTGCTGAGTGGATTGGTCGAGATACCAAATGCCTTGTCGAAAGCTCCAATTGGCGTTGTAGGCAACGGCAATCTTGCTGCGAAGGGCATCTAGAGTGGTGGCAGGGGTGTAAATCGCAAGAGTGGATGGCTCGAGGGTTTTCACCACCTTCACCGGGGCACCAAAGATCTTCGCTAGTTCCTTGCTTGCTTTAAGCAGCGGCATCGGCTGAATTTCAACGGCAACGGTTTCGCCCTGCAGGAACGCTCCGGGAACGATGTTGGTGTTGAACAGTCCGCCACTTGCGCCTGGCGTTTTGCCGAGCGCAGATGCCCCTACGCCCATGCCCGCAGTCATGGCCATCGCCACGATCAAGAGGTACCTGTTTTGGTAACTGTTCATGCTTCTCTCCCGATTTCCTAGAACAACTCTAGTCGTGTCATTCCAAGCCCCGTCAGTCTGGACGGTCCGACGGTGGGTACGGGTTCGGGGGAAGATGCGTTCCGTTCGAAAAGTTAACGATTTAACGGCCCCTGAATCTTCTCAAGCTCCTGCTTATAGGCGTCCAGAAACTCCTTTGGCAGGCGATCAACGGGAACGGGCTCGGAGCCAACAGGTTCGTTCCACTCCACCCGGCCAATGGCCGAAATTCCTGGTCCGAGATGGATGGTGATGTTAAGTCTGACCTGTTTGAAGAGGTACAGCCGATCTAAAGAAAACCCGACGGGTATGTTTTTGAGCTTCATACCGTTCAGGTTCGATTTCGCGTAAACAACCTCCGCCAATTGTTGGGGACCCATCACCCATCGACGCTTGGGCGAGTCCTGAATCTGAGCAACTAGTCGGAAGCGGTGCTTAGAGGATGCCGAGAAGGTCACATCTTCTGGGAGGCCGTCCGGGAAGAGAATTGTCGGTTCGGCTCTGGCTCCGTATCCGGCGAAGGTGCCACCGTAGATATCGTTAAAGACGAGGAAACGCGTGAAAGTGTCTTCCGGGCTGGCCGAGGTGTAGAGCACCTGCTCAATTAAGGTCCGAACTTTCCTTGGAACCCTGAGGTCCTTCACATCGATGTCGTTAGGCTCGATCGCCGGAATCGACGGCAGCAAGGTGGCTATATCCTTGTAAAAGCGGGACCAAAACGCCGAGTTTCTGAACCCAGGTTGCCATCTCTGCCAACGAGGTTGCTGCTGTCCAGGCTCAGCATAGGCAGGCCAATATTCCGGCTCTACTCCATCCGTTGGCAGGTCTTCAAAATGAACTCGCTGAACGAGGGCGTCGAGTGGATTGTTCCAGTTGACCAAGTTATTGGCTTCGGCGTAGGCACCCGCCAACTCGACGATGTTTCGGTACTTGCCTTGGGCGGATTTTGCCGTGAAAAAGCGCTCTGGAGCAAGACGGTCTCGGTACAGTCGGCGGTCAGAAGTCGGATCGGGGGATTTCAGAAGAACCCACTTGCGAGCCCTGTCTGAAACAACACGGCCTTCATAGCCGGACTGCAAGTTCCAAAGGCCACGAAGTAATGTGTAGTAAAAATCAAGAGAGTTATCGGAGAACTCACCGATGAAATGAGCCCCACAATCTTCTGCTTGAAACTTAAGGAACTCCCAAAATCGGATCGAAATCGGGTCATGTTTTGTTGCGCGAGTAACGGTTGAAAGCAGATTGAGGTCTGGCTCCTTTAAAGCGTAAACGTCAAATGTCGATGCGTCTAGATCGTGCGCCCATGGTAGAAGTTTTCGAAAATCAGACGCTCGGGTTGAGATCTGTTCCTCCTGCGTCCGGGCAAAATCCGAGAATCCGCCATCGCTTTCACCTTTCTCTAAGGGTTGATCGAAACTGGGGAAAGAGTCCTCAATAACCAATCCAACTCTACCGATCCTATCGAGCACGGTGACACAGATTCGAAAAGAATCTAAAAGGGTACGGGAGACGGTTACAACGACGTTCCCCGGTTCAAAAGCCGGACCTACTCGGTGGATCAACCCCTCAGCCATCTCGCCAGGAGGTCTCCTTCTAATCGATCTTGTAAAAAGCTGCTGCTCCGCCCAGAAGTCGGCTAGAATCTTGGCAGGGTCGAAACTAAGTTTGGATGGATATCTTGCTTTACCTAGATCGCCTATGCCTATCGGCTCCTGTGCAAAAACTCGACGTTCATTTATTGCGAGAGAGAGGATATCTTCCTCGTTAAGCTGTGCAACTACACGATGCAAAAGCCGACCGGAAGGGAGTTCCCGATTTATCCAGAAAAAGTCTTCGTCTTCAAAAAACTGGGTTCGCCTCGGTAGTTCAGGAGGCGGCTGCTCAAAGAACTTATCCCATCTTTCGACGATCAAACGGGCATGGTTCTCGGAGAAGGGTTCGTACCGCTGCTCCGTAACTTTTGCATAAGATAAGAAGCGCCGAACTGTTGAGCGGTACAGCCTTTCGATTGCTTCCGACTCCTGTCGAATCTGGGATTCGGTTTGCTCTAGCAGCCATTCGCCGTTCCAGTAGGTCCAGGTTGCATTGAACGCCTCGGCAATCTTTGCTCGCAGCTCTTCTGGGGTTGTGGAGGGAGCGTAGGCAACAAATGTGGTTTGCTGCAATCGCTTGTCTATGCGGACCCGTGCGCCAAAGAGTCTAGAAAGCTCATGGGCGGCCTTTGAAAAAGGCATCGGTTCAATTTCCACGCGGATGGCCTGTGCCCTCGAAGAAAGGAAAGCGATGACAAAGCCTGAAACCAGACCGCGAAAGAAGGTGGAGCTACTCATAGCGGCGGGATGTCTTTCTTCGGTGCAGGTTTGGGTGGGTTCTTGCGGAAACCTTCTTCAAGAGAATTGAACCGATCGAAGAACCGCTTCTTGAGCGATGGCGGAAGCGTTTCCAGGGTGTACGAACCGGTCGCAACAAGTTCGCCATCGATGAGCGGGCGCGTCATGTGCAATTCGTTCTTAAAGTCGATCTCGATTGTGATTTGCCGCTGCCGAAACACCCTTATTCCTTTCGTCGGAATCTCTTTACGGCTAAGTGCCCATGGGTACACGTCGGCATGGGCGCGTGTAAAAAGGTTGTACGCAAGGTCCTCCGGTGTGATCAACTCCCCCTGATCCATGCCCCAATCTTGCCGGGTTGGGGTCGTACGCAGCATTTCTTTGGAAGAGGTCGTCGTGCGGATGGTAGTTCCGTTTGGGATGCCGTTCGGCATGCTTACGGTGGTTTCCTTCAAGATTCCGTTTTCAAAAAGCTGCCAGGTAGGAGTGAAATTCTCCCCGGTTTTAGAAACGAACCGGAAGATATAGCTTCCGCCGTAGTACACCTTCCGGCGAATCTGCTCCTGCACCTTCCTAGGAAGATCGGTGAACAGTACGCCTTTGGGGCTCGCCATCGCTTCTAAGAGCGGCTTTGGCATTGAGCCGTAGAGCCGCAAGAAAAATCGATCGTTGTAAACCGGAAGTTTGTGCGGGGCAAAAGCGTTGACGAGTTCATCAAACACGGAGAAGTCCTCGTTCTCTGGCAAAGTGGCGGCGTACGCCGCCTGGGCCTCGATAGAAGCACCGCCTTGCCTTCGGAGTTCGATCTGCTTTTCGAGCATCGTCCGATCTCGATACAGGCTCCGCTCGACCTTCACGCTGCGCGGGTGAAGAATTGTCCAGCCTGGTTCGTCTCTGCCCGAGATTCCGAAATAGAGGGAAGCCCGTTTGAACCGATCGGCGTTCTCAAAGAACTTCAGGATTCCGTACGAGAGCCGAACAGTAGGGTCGGGAAGGTTGGCGACGATCGAAACGTTTTGCTCTTTGGCTTCTGCCTTTAGGAACTCCCAGGCAGAGTAGGCCAGTGGGTCTTTGGCGGTGAACTTCGCCGCCTTGTTCAGGAAGTCAGCCGGAATGTTCGCGGGTTGCTTGGTCACCAAATCTTGACCATAAAGCATCTTCCGGAAGAGGCTTCCCTCGGGAGAAAGTCTGGGTTCATCCTCCTTTGCCTTTTCGCCAAGACCCAAAAGGGTCACATTGAACGATCGTTGCTCATCATCAAAGGTAAATGATCGCCCAGTTCCTTCGGCAAGAAAGAGACCTTTTGGGTCCGTGACCATGCAGTTAAGGGTGAAAAGACCTTCTTTCGCGTAGCTGATCGAAATGTAAACATTGTCGACGGGTTGAGTAACGGGCTGGACTTTGCTGGTAAGTCCTCCATAGATAAAGGTGTTGGACTTACTCGGTTGAATAGGCTTGCCATTGGTCACTCGCGACCACACTTCTTGCTCGGCAACGAACGCGTTGAGGTCGTCTTTGGGGTCGAATCCAAGCGGAAGTTGCATGGGAGTGGGCTTGAGTGCGAATACTTTCCGTTCGCCAATCCCTACTTTCAAGAAATGGTTTTCGCTTAGTCGAGAGAGCAACCTGCGAATGAGACGAGCCTCCGGCCCTTCTTGTCCAACCGCGCTTAAGCGTTCGTGAGCATCTAAGTTCCCTTGTTCCGCCATTGCATCGACGATTGGCTGCAGTCTGTCCTTTAGACCGATGGCAAATCGCTCGTCGAAAGGTTTCGACGCGGTGACTTGCTCCCGATACTTTTCGAGCATCCTGCGGATCACTAGTCGCTTGGCCTCCAATTCGGCAGCGTCCTCGGCTCGTACCTGCTGAGCGGTTTGCTCCAGATACCAAACCCCGCCCCTTAGACTCCAAGTGGCGTTGAAAGCACCGGCAACTTTAGCCCGAATCTCCGCCACCGTCGTTCGGGGAGACCAAATGGCAAGCGTGCTCGGGGCGAGTGTCTCACTCACCTTCACCGGAGCGCCGAACAGCTTGGCAAGTTCCTTCGCGGCCTTTGGCAATGGCATGGGTTCGATTTCAAAGGCAAAGCTCTCACCTTGAATTCTGGGAGATCTGCCGGCGTGCAACGGGCCGGCTACTAACAGGAGAGAACCGATCACCAAGCCGGTCTTTACGAACTGAATGGGTCGGTATGGCATTCTCCCTCTTTGTGGCCTTTGCTTAAGTCCCTTGAAAGAAGACGTGCTCAACCTCAGTACGGTTCGTTCATTTCAAATCCCTTAATGAAAAACCCCTGCCCGACCACGAAGATCGAGCAGGGGTTAAGACGGACTTGTTGCTGTCAGCCCAGTTGATTGCTCAGCACCGATTCCGCAATAGCGAGGGCTTCGTCCACCTTAGAAGCGTCTCGACCGCCTGCGGTAGCAAAGTCGGCCTTACCGCCGCCGCCGCCACCTGCAACCTTGGCGACCTCTCTCAGCAGATTGCCTGCATGGGCGCCCTTTGACGCGGCATCCGCGCCGACCTTGCACAAGAAGTGAATCTTCCCGTCCTCGGTTACCACCGCGCCAAGAGTCACCTGATTCGCCTTGCCGTTCGCCTCGTTATCCAGCGCTTGACCCGCAACCTTAGGATCAACGGTGCCGAAGTTTCGAACGAACAGCGTGACGCCCTTGACCTCCACCACCGGAGATGCCGACGCGGTAGCACCGGACATGGCCGCCATTTCCGCTTTCTCCCGCTTCTTGCGCTCTTCCTTCACCTGATCCAACGTTCGCTGAACGGCGGCGACCAAGTCTCGCGGAGCGGATTTCAGCAGGTCGGCGACGGTTGCCAAACGATCCAACTCTGCCTTCACAAACTCGTAGGCAGCCTCACCCGTAAGAGCCTCTATTCGGCGGACACCGGCGGCGGCGCTGATCTCGCTCACGATTTTGAACAGTCCGATTTCGCCCGTGGAGCGCACGTGGGTTCCACCGCAAAGCTCTCGACTGAATTCGGTGATCTCCACCATACGAACCTTGTCGCCGTACTTTTCACCAAAGAGCGCCATCGCTCCCTTTGCCTTGGCTTCAGCAATGGGCAAGTCCACGTAGGTGACGACGTCGTTGTTGCTCAACGCCTTAGCGTTCACGATTCGCTCAACCTCGGCTATCTCTGCCGCCGAAAGCGACTTGCCGTGCGTGAAGTCGAAACGCAGGTTGTCTGGACCGACATAAGAGCCCGCCTGAGTGACGTGCGTTCCCAACACGTTGCGAAGTGCGGCTTGCAGCAAGTGCGTGGCGGTGTGGTTGCGCTTGATTCTGGCGCGGCGATCGGAATCGACCCGTGCTTTCACCAACGAGCCAAGCATATCCGCCGCTTCCGCATCGTGAACTTCGTGCCAGAAGGTTCCGGCACTCTTAGTAGTGCCGACAACCGGTATCTCTCGACCGTTGGACACCAGCACACCCGTGTCTCCGGTCTGACCACCGCTTTCGCCGTAGAACGGAGTCTTGTCCAAAGCGATTCGATACTTGCCGGCTTCCAGAGTGCGAATGCGAACCACCTTTGCCGAAGCCTCCAAAACGGAGTAACCCAAGAACTCCGTTTCTGTCGGGGCTTCTGCTAAGGCCTTTTCGTCTCCAGCGACCACGCCTCCATAAGCCGAGGTGTCGCCTTGCGCGCCACGTGATCGCTCTTGAGCTTCCTTGAGCGCCTCTTCGTAGCCGTCGGTATCTACGCTCACGCCTGCTTCTTCGCAAAGTTCGATGGTGACTTCCAGCGGGAATCCGTAGGTGTCGTAGAGTCGGAAAGCGATATCGCCCGCAAGCACCTTGCCGCCTTTGCTCGCCAAGGTCTCCAACTCGTCGCTAAGAAGGTTGGATCCGTTGGTGAGGGTGCGTCGGAAGAGGGCCTCTTCGTTGCGAAGGGTTTCGACGATCACTTCTTTACGCTCCACCAGTTCGGTGTAGTGATCGCCCATCGATCCCACCACGCCGTCGTACACCTTGAAGAGGAACAGGTCCTTTAGATCCAGCGATCGCGAGCCTTTGAGGATGGCGCGGCGAATGAGTCGGCGCAGAACGTATCCGCGACCGTTGTTCGCGGGGAGAATGCCGTCTGCAATGCAGAAGACGGCAGTTCGAATGTGGTCGGCGATGATGCGCGCGGCGGTGTCTTTCTTCTCGTCGCTCCCGTAGGTGTAGCCAGAAGTGAGCCCCTCGATCACGCGCAGAATGGGTTGGAAGGCGTCGGTATCGTAAACCGACTTCTTTCCGCTGAGCACCGCCGAGGTGCGCTCCAGGCCCATGCCCGTATCGATGGATTGGAAGGGCAGGTTCGGCATGCCCGTTTTTTCGTAGCCTTCGCCCGGACGCTCTGGATTTCTTAGTTGCCCTTGCCACTCATACTGAATGAAAACGTCGTTCCAAATTTCCAGCCAGTTCTTCTTGTCGTCGTCTTCCAGCCACTGTTCGGTGGTGTAATCGCCCGACTTGGTTCCGGGAGGCGGAGCATCGGAGGTCCAGTAGAACATCTCCGAGTTGGGTCCACACGGGCCAGGAGGTCCCGCGCTGAAGGCTCCGGCAGGCCAGTAGTTGGTCTCTTCGCCCAGCTTGAAAATGCGGGAGTCGGGTGCAATGCCGATCGCTTCCAGATGCGCCGCCCAGTAGCCGTACGCCTCATCGTCTTCTTCAAAAACGGTGAAAGAGAGTCGGGTGGGGTCTAGGCCCAACCACTCCGGGGAGGTGAGAAACTCCCAACTGTAATCCACCGCTTCCTTCTTGAAATAATCGCCGAAGGAGAAGTTGCCCATCATTTCAAAGAAGGTGAGGTGCGAAGAATCGCCAACCGCCTCGATGTCGCCCGTTCGTACGCACTTCTGAGCCGTGGTCATGCGCTTGCGCTCGGGTTGGGCAATGCCTCGGAAATACGGTTTGAACTGCACCATGCCCGCGCCGTTGAACAGCAGGCTCTCATCTAGCCGCCCAGTGACGTCCACCGGGATCAAAGACCCGCTCGGGTGGATCAGGTGCCCCTTCGATTCAAAGAATCGAAGGTATTTCTCGCGCAGTTCGCGGACGGTCATAACCGCCTATTTTGGCATCTTTAGACACCCCAGAACCGCGTTCAGCCGGTTCTGATCTCGTAGAACCAACTCGATGCCACGTGCCGAAGAGATTCTGTTGTTGGGAGACCAACTGTTTGCGACCGCTCTCGGCGACGGATCTCATGCGTTGCTGCCCGGAATGCCCGAGAACGTTCCGGTGGTGATGGCGGAAGATGTGGGTCTGGCGACCCGGATCAAACACCACAAGCAGAAGGTGGTCCTCTTCTTCTCCGCGATGCGCCACTACCGCAACGCTTTGCGAGCCCAGGGCAGGGAAGTGACCTATCAAGAGTGGTCCACAGATGCAAAACCCATCTTAGAGACGGTCACCGCCGATCGGGTTTACGTCTACCAAATCGCAGACCGATTCTTTGAACAGGCGGTCGTGGAATGGGCGGCAAACACCGGGCGAGAACTGGTGTGGGTTCCAAACCCGATGTTTCTGACCTCTGCCGAGCAGTGGTCGAAGTACCTTCAGCAACCGATGCC
>CAZAVC010000016.1:0-13942 GCA_964488265.1 uncultured Fimbriimonas sp. | reverse complement strand
CTTCAGACGAGACCCCCTTTCGATAAGCGGCGGAGCCGCGACAATCATCGCAGCCCAGGGTTTCAACCCTGGGTCGACAACCAGCCATAAAAACGGGGAACGGCGGAGCCGTGGCGAGATAGTGCTTATCAACCGGATTTAGAAAGGTCTGGACCCCTCACCCGGTCCTTCGGACCACCCTCTCCCCCAGAGGGGCGAGGGTATCAAAACCACACTTTTCCACCAGGAACCCATGCTCTCAGGCGAAACAAACGAACGCCTTCAGCCCCAAAAAAAGAGCCATCGCCCCTCTCGGGGAGAGGGCGGCCCCGATCTATCGGGGCGGGTGAGGGGTGCGGTCCCGAGTGGTCGCGTAAGGCTTCACTTCGACAAGAAGTCACGCAGACCCGCATTAACCGCGGGAAGGTTCTCTCGTTCGGAGACCTTCTTAGAAACAAACCGCCAGACGCCTAAAACCACTATTAAAGCCACCACGGATAATGGCAGAGAAATACTCCGGGGAATCACCTCTAGTGTTCTTATAAACATTAACAAAAGAAGAAAAATGTGCGTTGGGCCCATTCCACTCAACTCCTCAGATCCCGCATGTCTAGCAACCGCCGCCAAATAAAGAACCGACTCCTTTCCTGTCGCCCTTTCGTGCGGCGGAATCGCTTCTGGAAAACTCACTCCCGCGAGCAACTCCGGTGCCCGATCGTAGAACGCACCCGGGCTGACAACGACACCCTGCCAAAAATCCGTAATCGCCTCGTATCGCCGTCGCTTCCACGCCTTTTCCGCTTTCACAAGTTCCTTTTCCTCGGCGGCCTTCAACTTCGGCGACGCATCGGGATTATCGAGCGTCGCCAGCGCGGCCTTCGCAGTGAGGATTGCACTTTCCAATTTTTCACCAGAAGTTGATCGAAGGTCACGCAGTTCCGCACGCAATAGGTCGATGTTGCACTCGGCGAACATCTGCCTAAATCCGCCCTGATTGAACACATCGTTGGCACCGACCAATTGCGAAAATTCGCCAAGAATCCCTGCGTCTTCTAACACCTTCGCCAAGCGCACATTGCGCTCGGACGATTTCATCAGGTTGATGAACTCTTGTCGGGTCATTGGATTTGGCGGAAAGCAGGCGAGCAATCGACCCTTAGTTTCAGGACCAGTGTAACACGCTTAAACAAGTATCCAAAGAGTCTTTCTGCAACAACAAAGTATTAAGAACGTCCCCGAGCGTCCAGGGGGCGATCCAACGTCGCCCCGCCTTGATCCACCGTGAATCGGTCCATCGACTGGAATCGCCCCATCGCCCCGGTGAACGAAACCGTCACACGGTGCTTCACCGCGAACCCTTTGCGATTCGCGCCAAAGCTGATGCGAGCTTGGAAGGTGCGTCGGTTGCCCTGTCGCTTGATCTCCTCCATCTGCACGCTGAAGGAAGAGCCATCGCACAGGGTGCCCTCCGCCATCGGCCGAGCGTCTTCTGCGGTTTCGATCACGGTTTGCAGGGTGATCTCGCCGCCCTTGCCGCCCACCACCGGAGCGATATCGGCCGGACCGTACTGCATACCCGCCTCGGTTCGCATAACGCTTACAAAGCGTGGGGGATCCAGTCGAACGTAAGTTCCTTGTCGGAACACGCCCACCTTGTCACCCGCTTTCCGAACCGCCCATCGGAAAGGCTTGTCCGTTGCCACCGTTCCAACCGGGAGGGTCGTCTCACAGCCTGTAACGGCAAACACTTGCTCCTTGCCCTCGCTCTGAACGATGAGTTCGTAGGCACCCTGTGACTCTCCTGCCCAGGCAAATTTGATCGCCCCGCCGACCGAGGCTCCGGCTGCCGGGCTCAGGGGCTGAACCACCTTGTCCAACTCACCAATGGTCGAGGGTCGGTACCCGTAAGCCCATTGCTCCGACCAGTCGATCGCCTCGCTCTTGTAGCCGATCTTTGCCAAGTACGCACCAACCACTCGCGACCAAGCCGCCGCCATCGGGCTCTTAGAACTCCCTTGCAGAAGCTGCCCTGCCTGATCCTCAGTGAGCGTCACTTGCAGTTTCACAGGCTCAAATTCCGTTCCCACAATCACCTGGGTGGAGGCCTCCTCCCCACGAAGAACCTCCACAACCAGGTCCCGATTCAAATCGTTGTAATCCACCGAGCACTTGCCCCCGGTTTGCTCGGCTACCTGCGCAGGCAGCGCCGCTAACGAGCCTCGAACCTTCGCCCGAGTCTCTTCCGACCATTCGCCCGGCGACCATCGCACTTCGGCGCCCCATCTCACCGGAGTGGATCGCTTGCGAACCGCCAGTTCGCGCAGATCTATACCGTCGTTCTCGATCTTTCCGGCTACTGCCGGACCAAATCGCGGATATTCCCCATCCGTCTTGTGGTGTCCCACCCGAATGGGAATCTGTCTGAAGGCGTGGTCCCAGTTCAGAATGCCCGTTGCTCCATTCGTGTATCCAATGAACGCCTCGGAAGCGCGTTTTCCATCGAGCCAACCGTTCAAGAATCGATCGCCGTGACCCGCAAAGTACACCGCCGCTCCAGCTTTGAAGAACGCTTCCGAGTAGGTGGAAACTCGCATGCGTGCGATCTCGGGTCGAACTTTGCCGTAATCCCCTCCGGTGTTGCCTTGGGTGTAGCAAGCGTGGAAGAGCATCACGGCCGCCCCGGGAGCCAACCGAACTTCGCGAGCGATTTCGTCCGGACTGCCACCTTCCCCAATGTGCATTCCGCCGACGTTATAGCTCTCGAGTTCGTTACCGTTGTGCCCCCGAATGACGCCGTGCCCCCAATAGCCCACGATGGACGCCCCCTGCATCGCATCGCGCACCGTCGCCCACTTGAGCGGGGCTTGAAGCTCCCTCACTTCAAAACCCCGCTTGCGCAAAGATTCCGCCATGGCGTGAATCTCGGGCAGATCGTGCGGGAACGGACCTCCCTTATCCGCCCCGGCGATCAGAACCGCTTTCAGACCCGCGTAGGGCAAGTCTGCAAAGACTCCTTTGCCGGCTCCCTTGCCCGCCGCCGATCGCGGGTCGGTCAGCCCTCCCCCAAGAGAAACCGATGCGATCGAGACGGCGGTGATGGTAGCAACAATGGCGCGATTCATGACTCTATTGTTCGGTACTCGAACCGGACGAGCCTGTGCGCCGCGTGGTGTTGCAGGTGTGATGTTGCTCACACCTTGGGTGGGGATTTGTGCCCGCTGCGGGGAACGTCTACGGAACCGTTATCGCAGAGCAGGAGTCTTGTCGGATGCCGTCATCGCCTGCACCGCTGGATCGGAGTTCTTCGCCAGCATGTTCTGAATGAGGTTGGCTTCCATCCGCAGTTCAGGGTCGTTTGTGGCTCGCCATTGCTCGGCGTGCTGCTGAATTTCGTCGATGGTCTGCTTGTCCAATCGACTGAAGTGCGACTCCACCAAAACCGATTCGGCCCGCGCGAGTCCCAGTTCTAGGCGACGGTCGCGAGAAATGCCTCGCCAGCCTGCCACCTGCCTTCGCAGCCGGCTGAGCTCTTCAAAACTCTGCTTGCTGGAATCGCCTTCTCGGTAGAAATAGGCACCCAAAACCGCCTCTTCGGCAAAACCTGCGTAGGCCCACTGCGCGTAGGGAAAGATCGCCAACGCTCCCAGCACGATGAAAAGGGTGAGGAGCGTGATGATCGGCGAGCGTCGTTTAAGCTTGATTTTCAGGCGCAAGAAGGCGAGGTCGAGAGCGTCGTACGCCCGTTCTGTCCCCTTTTGCCACCAATAACGCCACATGAAAATCAAGCGGGCGAAAAACGCCCAATGTCATTGTGCGTCGCCTTTTGTAAGAACAAGGTAACGGTTGGGCACGTTCCCGGTGACAACCGGCAATGATTGGGGGAAGGCGGGATTTGTCGCGAACGAAAGTTGTCGAAGGAGGCGGGAATTTCCCAGTTTAGAACCCTCGCCCCTTCCCGAGAATCGGGGAAGGCTTGGGGGCGGCCCGCCCGTTGAACTCTATGGTCCCTCACCTGAGACCTGACGGTCTGGGCTAACAGTCTTGCCGGTACTCCGGACCTCAAAACACATGATCAAAACGTCAAAACAAGAGCCCTCGCCCCTCTGGGGGAGAGGGTGGTCCCGAGAATCGGGACCGGGTGAGGGGTCCGATATTCTCCGCTTAAGAGAGTTACTTGAACCGGAATAGGGGTGTCGGCAGAACCTAACGTCACACCGCCGCATTCCGGCAATAGAACTTTTCAGAAGCGGACCGGGTAGTAAAGGAGGGATCATCCGGACCCCTCACCCACCCCTACGGGGCACCCTCTCCCCCAGAGGGGCGAGGGTCTGGAGCCTATATTCCGGACACCTTGCCATCAACAGAGACAATCCTCTTGTCGAGGAAGGACCGACCAAAATTCCCCTCAGACGTTGCGACCGACGAACGGCGACAACCGTCGCAACTCGTCCATCAGCTTGCTGAACACTTCCGTGGTGAGCGCCTGAGAGCCATCGCTGAGCGCTTCCTTCGGATTCGGGTGCATCTCCACCATGACACCGTCGGCTCCGGCAACCATCGCCGCGAGCGCCATCGGCGTCACATACTTCGCCACGCCTGTTCCGTGCGACGGATCGACGATGACCGGAAGATGCGAGGCTTCCTTCAACACGGGCACAGCCGAAAGGTCGAGCGTATTGCGCGTGTAGGCTCGGTCGAACGCGATGATGCCGCGCTCGCAGAGCATGACGTTAGGGTTGCCCGCGTTAAGCACGTACTCGGCGGCGAGTAGGAACTCGTCGATGGTGGCAGAAGGTCCGCGCTTCAAGAAAACGGGCTTGCCGCTCTTTCCTGCCTCAATAAGGAGCGGGAAGTTCTGCATGGATCGCGCGCCAATCTGGAGAATGTCGGTGTACTCGGCAACCGTCGTCACCATGTCGCCGCTCATCACCTCGGTGATCGTGAGCAAGCCCGTTTCGTCCGCGACCTGCTTCATGATCTTCAGCCCCTCTAGGGCGAGACCTTGGAAAGAGTAAGGCGAGGTGCGGGGCTTAAAGGCGCCACCGCGAAGGATCTTAGCGCCACTCGCCTTAATGGCATGGGCAGAGGCGAGGAACTGCTCGTAGCTTTCCACCGAACAAGGACCGCCCATCACCGCGAACTCATCGCCGCCGATCTTGTAGCCCTTCACGTCGATGACCATGTTCGATTTGTGATACTCGCGGCTGGCCAACTTATACGGATGCGAGGTCTGGGTGACCTTGCTGACACCCTCCATCGCGGAGATGCGCACTTCCATATCGGTGCGCATTTCGTTGCTCAAACTTGCCGGAATCCCAATCGCCACACGACCCTCACCAGGCAACACCAGCGGCTCGTATCCGTTGTCTCGGATGAGTTGAGCCACGTTATGCACCTGTTCGTCGGTCGCGCCGACTTGCATCACAATAATCATGCGAGCCCTAGGTTACCGGTCAGATTCGCTCGTACGCGCTGAATCAACAACCGGGTTGCGACTTTCCTTAACGCCTCGTTATTCACTTCGCAGCCAAACATAAACAGGCAACTGGGGCAGCCCGATTCGCATTGGCAGTTGCGCAGCCGCTCCTCACCCGCTCTCAGAATCGATTCGAGACGTTCAAACGCTTTTTCGCTGAGTCCCACACCACCGGGGGTGCGATCGAACAGAAAGATGGCGGGCGCCATGGTGTCAAAGAACGTAGCAAACCATGCGGTTCCAAGGTCGTTGCGATCACAACCCAAGAAGAGCGGCGCGAGCGAGCCCAGCATGTGCTCCAACCCGTGAATCGCTCCGATCTGGTCGTCCATGTCGTCTTCCTCACGCAGTTCGGGCAGGTCCAGTCGAATGCCGACAGTGTCGAAGGTTTGCGGGGGAAGCTCCAAATCTTCAACGCTTAGAATCGACTCTCCATCGAAAGACTTTCTCCGGAAGCCAATGACGGTATCGGTGACGCGCACCGTGGCAAGATGAGCCGCGTACGGCCCGCCGTCGATCGACTTCATCGGCAGTCCGGGTTCGACCAAAGACTGCACCATTGGCTGGGTGTAGAAGTTCCCTTCGAACGGCACGAGGTGAGCTTCCTTCCGCTCCAGATCGAGTTCCGTGACCAAGAAAGGGTCGCCTCGGTGCAGATACACCGCGCCACGGTGAGCGTTCATCAACGCTCTACCAAACTCCATCACACCCAGGTCCTCGCCACCCACTAAGAGCCGAACCAAGTTGGTGCCACTCCCGCGAATGCTCACCGATAGGCTGGGTGGCTCGAAACTGGGATAGAAGAACATTCCGGAGCGAAAAGCGAGTTTGCCTTCTCTGTCCAGCTTCTCCGCCACGTCCAGAGCGCCCTCCCCAAAGCGAGGAAGTTCACTGGGAGAAAGGGGGCGTTCGTGAGCGGCACAAAGCAGTTGGGGACCCAGAATGTTCGGGTTTTCAGAGTCCACGGACACCGCCTCGTTTCGACCTTCTAGCACGGTCTGAGGGTTGTCGGCAAGGAACTGTTCCAGCGGGTTGTCGCCGGGGATGAACAGCGCCATGCCGTCTCTCGTGCCTCGCCCTGCTCGCCCTGCTTGCTGCCAAAACGCCGAAATGGAACCCGGGTAGCCGTTGATAACCACCGCATCCAACGACCCGATATCCACGCCAAGCTCCAGGGCGTTGGTCGCACTCAGCCCGAGTATGTCACCTCGGTGAACCGCCTGTTCAATGGCTCTTCGTTCGGTGGGGGTGTATCCAGCCCGGTAACTTTCAACCATGGGCCGCAAAGCGGGATCCAGCCGTTGGCGAACGTATTTGAGCACCAGTTCCGTACCCACTCGGCTGCGATTGAAGGTGAGCGTTCGCACTCCGGATTCCACTAGCGAACCCATTGCTTCCGCCGCCGTGATGTTGCCGCTGAGCCGATTGATGTCGTCTATCAGCGGCGGGTTCAGGAAGATCACCGACCGCTTGCCTTTGGGTGAACCATCGTCATCGATGAGGGTGGATTTTCTGCCCGTGATCCGTTCCGTCAGTTCTAGGGGATTCCCAATAGTGGCGCTGCAGCAGACAATCTGAGGCCGAGCATGGTGCCATTCGGCAATGCGCAACAGGCGACGAATCACGTTGCCAACGTGCGATCCGAACACCCCTCGATAAGCGTGGACCTCGTCGATGACGATGAGCCGCAGGGCTTTGAAAAACTTGCTCCAGAGATCGTTGGTGGGGAGAATGCCCACGTGCAGCATGTCCGGATTGGTCACCACGACGTGCGCCATCTTGCGAATGGAGGATCGTTGATTGGCAGGAGTGTCGCCGTCGTAGGTTGCGACTCGCAGGTCCAATTCACCACCAAGTATCGCCAGCTTTGCCGCTTGGTCCTGAGCCAGAGCTTTGGTGGGGAAGATGTAAAGAGCTCGCGCGAGAGGTTCGGTCGCGGCGAGTTCTAGCGTAGGCAAGACGTAGGAGAGGCTCTTTCCGCTGTTGGTTCCAGTGACGACGGTGAGGTCCTTGCCCTCTCGAAATCGGTCGAGCGCTTGAGCTTGGTGGGTGTAAATTTGCTCGAACCCGGAGTTCCGAAGTGCCGCTTCGACCCTTGGGTGAAACGGCTTCGAGGGCGATTGGTAGCGAGCTTCCCTAGGCGGAATCTCTTCGGCGTAGACGATGTTGTCGTCTAAGCGCCCGTAAGAGACTTGCTCTGCCACGGATCAGACCCCGCCGCGGAGATCGTCTTCCGGTTTCGTCGTTGGCTCGGAGCTTACAGAAGGTCCGAAATCGGGTTCACCGTTCGGGTCGTCTATTGCTGAATCGGTGGGTTCTGCAGAGGACTCCTCGTCTTCCAGACCGGAATCACCGTTCAATCGGCGAGCTTCTTCCCATCGCGGGTCGGGACCGTAGATGTACTTCACCGGATCCCAGTCGTCGGAGTGGGCGGCCATGTAGTCGGCGTAGGCGGCATCGGGGGTCGGAACTTCGCTGGTGTTGATTGGGGCGTCGTATCCCTCGGGGATCTGCGCGGGGCGGTCGACGGTTGCTTCTGGCTCTACCGATTCGGTGGCAACCGATTCGCCATGAGCGACTGCTATGTCCTCTTCCAGTTGGCCGTGGGCGATGAGGGTGCCCGTGGAAACGGGGTTGATGAGTGAAGACTCTTCGATAATCGGCTTGTTGTAGTCGATCTCTGGCTCGGACTTCTCGGCCGTTTCCTCACTGTCTCCAAACCTAAATTCCGACTTCTTCTTCTTGCGTTGGGTGAACTTCACCGCATACACGCTGATCATGAACAGCATGCAGAGCGGAATCGCCATCATGAGCATCGAAGGCGGATCGGCTGAGGGGGTGATCGCCGCCGCCGCGATGAAGATCACCGTCACCGCATGCCGCCAGTACTTCACGAGCGTGTCTGCCGACAGCAGGTTCAGCGCCCCGAGACCCCACACCACGAGCGGAAGCTGGAAGCCGATGCCGAATGCGGTCATCATCTTCAACACGAAGTAGGTCATGGATCCCGCTTCTTGAAGCAGTTGTACATTCGGCCACGCCGCCAACTGCTGGGCAAACCACTCGAATGCTTGCGGGAGAACTAAGTAAGCGAATCCTGCCCCGATGATGAAGAGCACCGCCGACAAAGGTGCCAGACGTCGGAAGGGCTTCTGCTCTTCCGGCTTCAAACCCGGAGCGATGAACGCCCAGAGCTGAAACACGATGTACGGGATGGCGATCGTCGCACCGATCGTAATGGAGAGCTTCAGTTGAACCGTGAACGCATTTGCAAAGCCGGTGAAAATTTCTTCGTACTTCTGTCCACGAGCTTTGAGGACAGGCTCAATTGACTTTCGTGCAATGCTGCGAATCTGTTCGTTTACGGGCGTGAACAGGAACCAGCCCGCTACCGAACCAAGAATCAAAGCGACGAGCGAACGAATGATCCGCGTTCGAAGCTCCTCCAAATGCCCGATCAGAGACAGCCGAAACTGATCCGGATCGTATTCCGAAGTGTTCCAGGGGAGTTTCGGCATTACAGGCATTGGCGTGATTTTACTTGCGACAAAGCAACCGACGGACCCGGAATCGAGCTAATGACCCGATTGCGACCTTATTCGGCGACCTTCAGAACGCTCAGGAAGGCTTCTTGAGGCAGTTCGATGCTTCCAATCTGCTTCATTCGCTTCTTACCTTCCTTCTGCTTCTCCAAAAGCTTTCGCTTACGGGTGATGTCTCCACCGTAGCACTTGGCAATAACGTTCTTTCGGAACGGCTTGATCGTGTCTGCGGCGATAACCTTGGCTCCGATGGCGGCCTGAACTCGAACCTCGTACTGTTGGCGAGGAACAACCTTTCGAAGCTGTTCGACCATTCCGCGACCTCGCTGGTAAGAGAAGGATCGGTGAACGATGAACGAGAGCGCGTCGACCAGGTCTCCGTTGAGCAGAATGTCCAGCTTGACCAAGTCGGAAGGCTGATACTCATCCAGTTCGTAGTCGAACGAAGCGTAGCCTCGGGTGTTGGACTTGAGCTTGTCAAAGAAGTCGAGAAGGATTTCACCCAGCGGCAGTTGGTAGTACAAGATCACTCGCTGCGGAGTCGGATATTCCGTTTTCAGATAAGTGCCGCGCCGCTCTTGGCAGAGCGTCATAACCGCGCCGACAAACTCGTTCGGAACCATGATGGTTGCCTTGACGGTTGGCTCCTTGATGATCGCGATATCGTTGGCGTCCGGGAATTCGCTGGGGTTAGAGATGTGCTCAGAGACCCCGTTTTTGAGCTCGACCGAGTAGTCCACGCTCGGAGCAGTGAGAATGAGGTCGAGGCCGAACTCTCGCTCCAGTCGCTCACGGGCGATCTCCATATGGAGCAGGCCCAAGAATCCGCATCGGAAGCCGAATCCTAGTGCGGCCGATGTTTCTGGTTCGTACTGCAAAGAGGCATCGTTCAGCTTGAGCTTTTGGATGGCGTCGCGGAGTTCTTCGTACTGATCGCCATCGCTGGGATACAGTCCGCAGAAGACCATGCTGAGCGCCTTTCGGTAACCGGGCAGACCTTGCGTGGCTGGGTTTTCAGACTCTGTGACCGTGTCGCCAACCTGGGCGTCGCCGATGGTTTTGATCGCCGCGGTGATGTAACCCACCTGACCTGCGGTGAGACCATCGTTGAGGGCAAGACCCGGTTGGAAGTGACCCGTGGAGTCCACGACAAACTCGGCCTGAGTGGCCATCATCTTAATCTTGTCGCCCTTCTTAACCGCGCCGTCTTTAACTCGAACGTAGGCAACTGCGCCTTGGTAGGCGTCGAAGTGAGAGTCGTAGATGAGAGCTCGAAGGGGAGCCTTTTCGTCGCCTGCCGGAGCAGGAATGCGCTGGACGATCGCTTCGAGGATGTCCTCGATACCGATGCCCGCCTTTGCGGAACAGGGAATCGCATCGCTGGCGTCAATCGCAACCGCCGACTCGATTTCTTCCTTCGCTCTATCGACATCCGCGTGCGGAAGGTCGATCTTGTTGATGACGGGAACGATTTCCAGGTTCTGGTTCATCGCCATGGAAGCGTTCGCGATGGTTTGAGCTTCCACGCCTTGGCTGGCGTCTACCACCAGCAGGGCGCCTTCGCAAGCCGCAAGGGCGCGAGACACTTCATAGGTGAAGTCCACGTGACCCGGCGTATCGATGAGGTTGAGCTCGTAGGTGTTTCCGTCCTTCGCCGGATACAGCAAGCGAACCGCCGCCATTTTGATGGTGATGCCTCGCTCTCGTTCCAAGTCCATCGAGTCCAGCATCTGCTCTTGCGCCGTCCCGCGAATGGCGCCGCAGTGCTCGATCAAACGGTCCGCCAAGGTGGATTTGCCGTGATCGATGTGGGCGATGATGCAGAAATTGCGAATGAGCGAGCGGTCCATGGACTTGATAGGATTTTGAAGGATCGACGGCACAGATTGCCCAAAACCAAACGAATAGCCACTAGCTTCTACGATTGAAGCAAGAGACTAAATTTCAAAGAATATTGAAAGTTTACCCGAACCTACCGTTGCCCACGGTTTTCCTCTGGGCGGGGTCCCGAGGAAGTCGGCATCCATGAAACCGTGACCTCCGAGACCTTTAGGAATCTGCCGTAGGATGCGGACACATAACTCTCCGTTCCGCGGTCCGGGGAAAGGAACTCGGGCAGAAGACGCAGGGGCTCTTGCCCTTCAACCGGATCGCGCCACTCCGGCTTGGTCGAAATCGCAAGCGGCACGACGGACTCGGTGGTAGTCGTTCCGCTTGCCGTTGTTACCACGGTGGTCTCCTTAAATCCACGATTGTCCACAAGGTCGATCGCAAGAGAACCAACCAGTCGGCTTAAGTCGAAAGTTGTCGATCCCGATACCGATAGGTCGGGGTCTTGAAGACGCGCGCTGACCTGTCCACCACCCGTCCAACTAATTGTGGTGGTTGTCTCGCCGTCCGTATGCATTGCGCTCCCCGACGCCGTCCAATTGGCAAGCATGTCCATTGTGTTCGTCATGGGGACCTTTGAACCGTTCTTGAGCAGGTCGTCGGGTGGATTCAGTCGATACCCTTGAAGCATGCCCCGGACCGAAAGATCGAAGGTGACGTTGATCGCCAAGCTCCCCGCGCTCGCGAGGTCGAACTCGACTTTGAGTCCAATTTCAGTCAACGGAACCGCGTTGCTCCACCGATTCCCCTCTTTGACCTGAACCCAACCCGATCCGAAGTTTCCGATTAGGTAGGCGGCGGCAGAACGGGTGGTCCATTGGCCCGTAACAAGATCCTTGCCTGCGATTCGTCCATCGGCGGTCTCGAGCAATCCAGTGCTCTCGGGCAAGGTGCCACTGATCCAAACCTTCTTTTCCGGCGAGGCCTCTCCCAATTGACCGCGCACCAAGACCTGCCCACGATTTTCATCAACCGTAAGAGACTCGATGGATGGTCTCATTTGGTTGGCAATTGCACCGTTACGCGGCGCCGAAACGGTGAGCGAACTGCTCTCTCCAGGAGTGGGCCCTACGGAGAGCAGCCCCTCGTCGGCAAGATACTCAAGCGTCTCGCGAAGACCACAACTACGAAGAGGAGGCCGTGCAGGAATCGACCCCTTTGAACCCTTTCGGTAGTCCGTCCCGGCAAAGAGGTGCATAAGGTCTTTGCCGACGGCTATCTGTTGGCAGACGGGAGGAGCCGCATCCCACCCGAGGAAGGTGTTAGCCCCCCGCGCAAGAAACACGCTTTCCAGCGGCTTAGAGAATGGAGCATTGATGAACACCACAGAGTTCTTGGGGAACGACCATTTGTAGTGATTGACGAAAAGCTCATTAATGCCCACTCGGCTGGTCCAAGAGAGGTCAGACACTCCACCTTCGCCCGGAACCGGACAAGAGACGATCGCCGCCCTTTGAGCCTTAAGATCTGCGCGAATGGACCGTTCGATCTTGCCCTCCCGAACCACGACCGTGGAGCTTGAAAGGATGGAGAGGGGCTTCAATTCCATTGGGATGTGCGCACCGTAACCCGTGTAGAAAAACACTCCGTCACCAGAAACGGTCCTGAGCTGATCCAACGATGCGGGGTCACTGTTGAATTGGCCGTCAAGGTTCATCCCCACGACGTTCATGCCCAGGAATTGCACGGATTCGGCCAGGCGACGTAGCTGTTGCGGTTCAACGACATCGTCGGTGATATGCGGGTACGGAAGAGACGGTATGGATTCGTAGAGGTGTATTTGCCTCCATTGGTCTTGCGTCACCAGCACGCTCAATTCTGAATCTCGTAATTTTGAGCGGCTCGAGCCCATCTCAGTCCGCCCTTTGGCTCGTCGACCGGTTTCGTTCGAGAAGTCGACGTTGTTCAAAACCGCATGGAGAACGCCGTCGGTGTAAATGCCCCAGACCGTGCCGGATGCCGCGTGAAAACCGACTTGGGTGAACTTCTTCAAGCTCTGCATGTGCGCGAGCATCAACGCAACGTCAAATTTCGATCCCGCTCCCGTGAGTTCCTTGGCACGCGCTTCGATGCTCTCGATCGCAGCAATCCGTTCCGACTCACTAATCGATCGCCCTAGAGTGCCGCCGCCATCGATACCGCCCGTGGCACGAGTCCCGACGCCGGTGCTTGCGTTCCCACCAGAGATCCCTGACCCACCGCAGCCGAGAATCGAGTTCAAAGCAGTTGCGGCAATGCCCGTTCCTGCCAAAGAAAGTAACTTCCTTCGATCAATAAGCGGACCTTTAGGGCTATTCACTCAAAGATCGTAACACACAGCTTTCGCGAAGTTCACGGAGTGTCGTGAGAATGCCAAAACTTAACAAGAGTTCAGAGCAATCCAAGTCCGTGGAAGTCGCTCGCTGTTCGTGCAACTACCGCTGCCCTCGATCAGGTTCGGGCCGAGTGTCGATTTCGGTTTGCATCCAAGTCATGGTAATGCTTCCTGTTCGACCAAAGCGGTTGTATCCGGTGGTGGCGTAGGTATCGCCGCCCGTTTGGAAGTCGAAGGACCTCGAATCGAATCGTAGTGGCACCGTGGGTGAAGTTGGAATCCCCCAGTCAGGTTTGCTCGCCAGCGAGACCGGAACAGTGGTCTCGGAGGTTGTTGTCGTTCCGTTTCGTGTCACTCTGCGCGTCTCCTTGAACCCGATTGTATCGAGGATCGCCAGTGTGAGAGACCCGCGAAGAGTCTTCAAATCGACGGTTGTGGCAAAGGAAACACTTTGCTGGGGCACGGCGTTGCGAGCCGTGATCAGCCCGTTCCCGCTCCACGTCAGTTCGGTTGTGGTGTCTCCTTCCGTTTGGCTGGCGCTGCCGGACGCCGTCCAGTTCACCCTTGCATCCAAGGAGTTCGTCATCAAAACTTTGGACCAGAGATCGAGCGGATCGTCCTTTAAGTTCAGCCGATAGCCCTGCATCATTCCCCGGAAGGTGACTTCAACGGTGGCGTCGATGGTGAGCGTGCCGGCGGTGGTGAGCACCACCCTAAAGCTTGTTTTGTAAGCGGTGAGCG
>CAZAVC010000015.1:889-14399 GCA_964488265.1 uncultured Fimbriimonas sp. | reverse complement strand
CGCATTTGTGACCGGGACCCTCCTGGCGATTACCGCAGTGGGACAAACCGGGGGAACGGAGGCGCAGGCTTTGACCCCAAACAACCTTCCTATCGGCAAGAAGGGAACCGTTCAGGTTCCGATCGGAAAGGTGATCGAGACCGCGACCGGAAAGGAAGTTGGGGTCGATGCCGTTGTTGAGGCTTGCAAAGGCAAATCGTTCCTTTTCTTGGGCGAGAACCACGCCACCATGCCCCATCAGCAAATGCAAGCCGACCTTATCTTGGGACTGGTGAAAGCGGGTCGAAAGGTGATTGTGGGTCTGGAGATGTACACCCGTCCGAAGCAAGACTTTCTCGACGCTTGGGTGGCGGGCAAGCTGACCGAAGAGGAGTTCTTGACGCAGAGCGAGTGGAAGAGCCAATGGGGATTCCCTTACGAGTTTTACAAGCCCGTCTTTGAGGCGGCTCGTAACACGAAGTCGGCGATGGTCGCTCTGAACGTTCCGCGAGACTGGGTGCGGACCACATCTCGCAACGGCTTTGAAGCTCTGCCCACCTCGGTTCGCCTCCAGCTTCCATCGTCGCTTGATCTCACCAACAAGAACCACCGAATGGTGTTCGATTCTCTGATGGGTGGGCACTCCATGGGCCCAGCATCCACGATGGATAAGATTTACTCGTCGCAGGTTTTGTGGGACGAGGGCATGGCGGATAGTGCCATCAAGTATTGGAATCTCGCGCCGAGAGACCCAAGCACCATCTTCGTTGTGATCGCAGGCTCGGGGCACATCATGTACGGGCAGGGAATCAACTATCGCCTGGCTAAGCGCGGGTACAAGTCCGGCGTGACGGTGGTCATGGGACAAGCGGAGAAGGGAGAGACCGTCTCGAAAGGGATCGGTGAGTTTTTCTATCTCTCCAAGTTCGAGCCAAAGCCCCCGACGAAGTAAGAAGGAGAGGGAGCCAGTGAGTTGCGAGCATCGACCGTGCGGTTTTGCCCTTGCCATGGCGAGGGTGCCCGCGAAAAAGTGGGCTACTCGGGAAGACTTGCTCGCCCGAATCGAGCTGGCTCGATTGGCAATTTTGGCGAATCCATGTGAAGCTTCTTTGGAGCAACTTGCTAAAGAGGCAGGGGTGGCGCCACACCACTTTCATCGACTTTTTCGAACCTCGTACGGGCAAACACCGGGGCAGTATGCCTTCTCCGCACGCATCAACCGGGCGAAGGAGCTCCTTGCATCGACGGATCAAAGCATCGCCGAAATTACATTGGCAGTTGGGTTTTCATCCATCGGAACCTTCTGTACGAGGTTCAAGAAAGTGGTCGGTTTGCGACCGTCCGAATACCGTGAATCTCAGCGAGAATCGTTTTCGCAAGATTGAAGAACACCGGAATTTCGAGAAAACCGAGAATGGATATCGAGATGAACAACGTTCTCTGCCACATCGAAATTGAAGTCACCGACCTAGAAAAGGCCCAATCGTTCTACCAAGGACTTTTCGGCTGGAGATTCTCCGCGTTCACCGAAGACATGGTGGTTTTTGGCAACGGAGACGAGCACATTGGCGGGCTGATGAAGAAAGAGTCTGTGAATGCGGGAACGTCGCCCTCCCTTTGGTACAAAGTGGCGGATATCGATGCCTCTCTGGCGAAAGCAATCGAACTGGGAGCAACCGTTCTTGCCGAGAAATCCGAGCTTCCTCAGGTGGGATGGTCGGCACTGGTGACCGACCCAGACGGCAACGGGGTCGGGTTTGTGCAGTATCGCGAAGAAGCCTAAGGCAAACCTGCGCCTTTTAGGTTCAAATACGGGGCTTCGGGTATCCTGATACACTCTGTAAAGAAGGATTCTGGGGAATCGAAAATTACCTTTACGACTCCCCACTGGACCGACCCATGCCCGAGAAGAACGATCCGAACGAGTTGCCAATCGAAGAATTTGGCCTGTCCTCCGAAGCCGCCGACGAAAACGCCAGCGCCAGCCGGGTGGAGGGCGATTATGGTGCCGATCAGATCCAGGTTCTAGAGGGTCTGGAAGCGGTTCGAAAGCGCCCTGGAATGTACGTTGGAGACAACGGCAAGCGCGGTCTGCACCAACTTTTCCGAGAAGTCATCGACAACTCGGTTGACGAAGCCCTTGCCGGTCACTGCGATCGCATTACGGTTCAGCTTTACGAAGACGGCTCCATTAGTGTCGCCGACAACGGTCGAGGCATTCCGGTTGGAATGCACGAGAAGATGGGCGTCTCCGCGCTGCAAGTCGTTATGACCGTTCTCCACGCGGGCGGTAAGTTCGGCGGCGAGAACTCGGGCTATAAGACTTCGGGTGGTCTGCACGGAGTTGGTGTTTCTTGTACCAACGCTCTTTCCGAGTGGATGGAAACCACCGTTCGACGAGAAGGGAAGATTTGGCGACAGCGCTTCGAGCGTGGTATCCCCGTCGCCGAAGTTGCTCAGATCGGAGACATGGACGACGAGGTCACCGGAACCCACCAACGGTGGAAGCCGGACGCCACGGTGCTTACCGAGACCGTTCACGATTCGCACATTCTCAAGACAAGAATGCGCGAGCTGGCCTACCTGAACCCCAAAGTCCATTTCATTTTCATCAACGATCTTCACCCGGATGAGAGCGAAGAGTTCTTCTTCCAGCGCGGTATTCCGCAGCTTGTTGAAGACCTCAACCAGGGCAAGGACACCCTGCACAACGTCATCCACTTTAAGCGCGTTCGCGAGACGAGCGAGATCGAAGTTGCCCTTCAGTATCACGACGGTTACAACGAGACCATCCTGGCGTTTACGAACAACATTCACAACCCAGATGGCGGTACGCACGTCAGCGGATTCAACGCCGCTCTCACGCGAACCATCAACTCCTATGCCCGGAAGATGAACTTCCTGAAGGAGAAAGACAGCAACCTCACCGCAGACGACGTCAGCGACGGTCTGACCGCGGTCATTTCGCTGCGAATCGGCGACCCGTCTTACAACTCGCAAGACAAGGTCAAGCTCGTTACTCCGGAAGTGCAGGGTCTTACCAACTCGCTGGTCGGAGACGGTCTCATGACCTTCTTCGAAGAGAACCCGAACATCGCTCGCCGAATCGTTGAGAAGGGAATCATCGCCCAACGAGCCCGAGAAGCGGCAAGAAAGGCGGCGGAATCCATTCGACGATCCAATGCGATGGACTCGTTCGGACTGCCCGGAAAACTCAGCGACTGCGTTTCGAAAGAGCCCACCAAGTGCGAAATCTTCTTGGTTGAGGGAGACTCGGCAGGGGGATCGGCAAAGGGCGCTCGCGATCGTCTTACCCAAGCCATTCTTCCGCTGCGAGGAAAGATCCTCAACGTCGAGCGGGCTCGGATTGACAAGGCGCTGGACAACGAGGAAATCAAGTCGCTCATCGCCGCACTCGGCGTGGGAATCGACCTTTCTCTAGGCAAGAAGCAAACCGACGAAGACACCGAGCAATCGGAGTTCGAATTCAACGGTGGTCGCAAGAAAGAGAAGGATCCCAAGGAGCGCGAGGTTCAGTTCGATCTCTCCAAGCTCCGCTACCACAAGGTCATCATCATGACCGACGCGGACGTGGACGGCGAGCACATTCGAACCCTGTTGCTCACGTTCTTCTATCGCTACATGAAGCCGCTTGTTCAAGGCGGATTCGTGTACCTGGCTCAGCCGCCGCTGTTTGTTGTGAAGGTGGGTGCCAACGAGCGCCACTACGCAATGACCGAAGCTGAGCGCGATGAGATCATCAAGAAGCTGAAGTCCAAGAAGTACTCGGTCACCCGATTTAAGGGTCTGGGAGAAATGGACGCTTCGGACCTAGAAGAGACCACGATGGCGCCTTCCAACCGTCGCCTGGTCCAGGTGAAGTTGGAGAAGGAATTCGAGGCTGAGGTCGAAATGATGTTCTCCCGGCTGATGGGAGAGAAGGTCGAACCCCGCCGAGAGTTCATCGAGCGACACGCCAAAGAAGCTCTCGACGTCGACTGGCACTATTAAGCAAGCTTGCACCCACGCTCTGGGTGTAGTGATAAAAAAGGACGTGACTCTTCAACGAGCACGTCCTTTGCTTGTTTTGACGGGCGATTTTTATCGAATTTAGATTCAATGATTCGAGTAAACGGTTCTCTGTCCTGAATCCTTATGACAGGAAGTTCACGACCCGCGTCTTTGCCTTGAACGCTGAATCATAACAGCGTGCAATTCCCAAACGTCGACCCCATTCCAATACCGGCGCCCGTTTGGTTAATGAAGACTTTGAGTCTGTTGACCTTGGCGCTGCACTTTACGGCGGTCATGCTGCTAGTCGGCAGCCTGGTGGCGGTTACGTGGTGGAGCCTCTCGGGGCGGTTGCGCAAGAACGCGACGGAGTTATCGTCCGCGCACGTGCTTGCAAGACGCCTTCCGACGCTCATGACCTACGTGATCAACCTAGGCGTCCCGCCCTTGTTGTTTGCGCAAGTCCTTTACGGACGCGCCATTTACACCAGCAGCGTGCTCATTGCCGCAAGCTGGATTTCGGTGATTGCGATGCTCATCGTCGCTTATCGCCTGTTGTATATCATCCCGGACCGTTTGCAAGCAGGCAAGAGCGCTTTCCTTCCTGCGGTTGTCGCGTTCCTCTCGGTACTAGGGATCGGCCGCATTTATTCGTTGAACATGACGCTCATGCTTCGACCGGAAGTGTGGCAGTCCATGTATGCAGCGTCGGATCAAGGCATCGCGCCGGTTCCTGCTGACCCAACGATCACGTACCGCTGGCTGTTCGTGATGTTCGGTGGAGTCATTTTTGGCGGAGCCTGGATGCTTCTTCTGGCGAACATGAAGCATCTGGAATCTGATGTGATTGCCAAGCTAAGGAAGACGGGCGTTGCCTTCGTAGTCGCAGGCGCGATTCCCCAACTGTTCTTTGCCTACCAAACGCGGGCGGCTCAAGACGCCAAGACACTTGAAACTCTGGCGAGCTACCCGATTGCAATGACGGGAGGTTACACCTACTTGGTCACTACTCTGGCGGTAGCGGGTCTTACCCTAGCGATGTTCAAGAAGGCGTCGCTTGGCCTCGCAATCGCCAATGTTGTCGCCGGATTCCTTCAGGTCACGGGAATGACCCTTTACCGAGACGGCCTCCGCGATGCCGTCCTTGCTCAGAAAGGATTCAGCGTTTTCGAGCGCACCGAAGTTTCCAACTGGAGCGTCATCGCGATCTTCCTGGTGCTCTTTGTAATCGGGCTGGCGCTGGTCTTCTGGCTGGCAATGGTGATGAGGGGAGCAAAGCCGCTCAACGAATCTGTTCCGGTTGAGCCCATTTCTACCGATAAGGCGGTGCTCGCATGAGTGATGCAGTGAACACAGAAACGATTCCTCTCAACGTTAATACCGAACCCCTCGAGGTTGAAAACGACGAACACGGAGTTTCTCGCCGAGAGTTGGTGATGAAAGGGGTGATCGGCGGAGTCTGTCTTGCCTACACCGCGGCGGTCGGGTACCCGGTTTACCGATATCTGAACTCGCCCGTCGAAAAGGCGGCCAGTGTCGCGGCGGTGAAAGAAGTGACCCTCGATGGCGCGGACACTCTTCCCATCGGAACCGCCATGGTCTTCAAGTTCGGAACCCACCCCGCGCTCCTCATCCACCACGATGACGGTTCTTGGGTGGCTCTCGATGCGGTTTGCACCCACCTTGGCTGTACGGTTCAGTACGACAAGGGTCAGAAGAAGATCACATGCGCGTGTCATGGCGGAGTTTTCGACGCCAAGACGGGCAAGAACATCGCCGGACCTCCTCCGAAGCCGCTCCCTGTGTACGCGGTGAAGGTGGAAAAGGGCAAGGTCCAGGTGACCAGGGCCTAAGGGCCAGAGACCATCATGGCTAAATCTCGAACCATTGAATACCTAAACGAACGGTTGGGTATGGACCAGTGGATCGCCTTCGCGAAGAAGAAGACGGTTCCAGCTCACCGACATTCGTTCTGGTACTACTGGGGCGGCATCTCGATGCTTGGATTCCTTGTCCAAGTCGTCACAGGCGTTCTGCTCCTCATCTACTACAAGCCCGGTCCTGAGGCGTACGAGTCTGTCCGGCAGATCACTTACGACATTCACTTCGGCTGGTTGATCCGCTCGGCGCATAACTGGTCGGCGAACCTGTTCATCTTTGCCGTGTTCGTCCACATGTTCTCCGTCTACTTCATGAAGGCGTACAAGAAGCCTCGTGAGTTTGGATGGTGGTCGGGCATGTTGCTCCTCTTCATTGGACTCATGTTCGGATTCAGCGGCTACCTACTGCCGATGGACGACCTGGCCTTCTTTGCCACCAAGGTCGGTCTAGAGATTCCGAACAGCGTTCCGGTGGTTGGACCCACGATCGCCAACCTGCTGCGCGGCGGCTTGGAAGTCACCGAACTTACGGTTCAGCGCTTCTTTGCTCTGCACGCGGTGGTGTTGCCTCTGCTGTTCATTCCGCTTCTCATGTTCCACCTGTATCTGGTGCAACAACACGGCAACGCCCTTCCGCCTAGTGAGGAAGAAGTGCCGGTTGAGAAGCGCAAGACCATTCCGTTCTTCCCGAACTTCCTTGCCAAGGACTTGGCGATGTGGCTCATTGCTCTCAACGCGATTGCGCTCATGTCTTCCATGTTCCCCTGGCAACTCGGAACCCAAGCGGATCCGCTTGCTCCTGCCCCTAAGGGTATTCACCCTGAGTGGTACTTCATGAGCTCCTTCCAGGTGCTCAAGGTGATGGGCAACCTGTTCCCGGGAGTCGCGGGTGAGGTGATCGGTATGGGGATCTTTACCCTTGGCTTGATCCTCTGGTTCTTCATCCCGTTCTACGACACGCAGAAGGCTTCTGGCCGACGCGGTCGTCTAGCGCACTACTTCGGCCTGTTCGCTCTTGGCATCATCGTGCTCACGACCGCATGGGGCTTCTTGGCCGTTTCTTAAGGAGATCACACTATGAACTACCCTGTTTGGAATGTTCCCGTCATCGGTGGAGTCTGGGTGATCGGAATCATCGCGATCGTCCACATGATGGTCGCCCTCTTCGCAGTCGGCGGCGGATTGTATCTGCCGATGGCCGAAGCGAAAGCAATGAAAGAAGGGCGAGAAAGCTGGATGCCCGTCATCAAAAAGCACTCTCGCTTCTTCATGATCCTCACCAATACCCTCGGTGCCGTGACAGGCGTCGGAATCTGGTTCGCCATCGGTCTGGTTCAGCCCGAGGCAACCAGCACTCTCATCCACAACTTCGTCTTCGGATGGGCGATGGAGTGGGTGTGCTTTATCGTCGAACTCACGGCCGCCGCCGTGTACTACTACTCGTGGGACAGGATTCCCAAAGAACTCCACCTCAAGGTGGGCTGGCTCTATGCGGCCGCATCATTCCTGACCTTGGTGATCATCAACGGCATCCTTGCCTTTATGCTCACGCCGGGTCAAGCATGGTTGGACGTTGCAGGAACGGGTCAAGAGGCAAGCCGATTCTGGAACGCCTTCTTCAACCCCACGTACTTCCCAAGTCTCGTGGTACGAGTTCTGGTCTGCGTGGCATTCGCCGGCATCTACGCACTGCTCTCCATCTCCCGAATGGAAGATGAAACGTTCGAGAACAAGGGTCGAGTCGCAATGACGCGATGGAGCGCCAGCTGGTTGCTCCCGATCTTCACCCTCATGCCGATCGCCTTCATGTGGTACTTCGCGATGATGCCGAACTTCAGCAAAGATCTGCTGCAACTCGGCTTCTCCACCATTGGATCCGGCGCGTTTACGCAGGTCACGCGGATCGCCCTTGTCTCGCTGTTCACCACGGCAACCATTGCCGGTGTTGTCTACTTCTTTGCATACAAGCATCCGAAGGAATTCAGCCCAGGACACGCTTGGAGCATTGTGTTCCTTGCGCTAGCGGCTACGGGTAGCACCGAATACGCTCGGGAGGCCATCCGCAAACCGTACGTCATTGGCCAGCACATGTACTCGAATAGCATTCGACGAACGGAGATCGCTAACTTCAACACCAAGGGATATCTCACTTCCAGCATGTGGGTGGCGAAAGATTCGGTCGATGAACTCGCGAAAGGGAAGCTGATGTTTGCTGGACAGTGCTTGTCTTGCCACACCGAGACGGGATATCGATCCATGAAACGCTTGATCGGCGATCGCGATGCGGAGTCGGTGCTAAGCTTGCTCAACTCGTTGCATGAGGCAAAATCGGACAACCCGTACGTCAAGTACATGCCGCCTTTGGTTGGCAAGAATGACGAGATCAAAGCCTTGAGCCTTTACTTGGTGCACCTGACCAAAGCAGGTAAAGCCGGTGCAGACACAGAGGAACCCGCCGTTGCCGCCGCCTCGAAAACTGTTAAGGAATCGCCGAGTCCCAAGGCGACTCCGGTCAACTTGAACCCGGGTCCGGCGATGATTGGAATGAACTGACGAACCGTCTCAAGAACGCCACAGAGACCCCTCGGAGCACTTGCTTCGGGGGGTCGCTGAAGTATTAAGATAGGTGCGGACAAGTTCAAAGCCACCGGCTCCTTAACGATCTCTTAACAATTGATCGGTACCTTCCCAACCGGGTAACTACCATGAAAATCCTGCGCTCTCTTGCAGCTTTCTCGCTTCTTGCCGTGATGGTTTCTGGCTGTGGAAACAGTGGCTCCACGCCTGAGAATGCTTCCTCAACGGGTTCGGAAACATCCAACGTGTCTACCGGCGAGAAGGTAGCCGGAAAGATTTCGATGGACGGTAGCAGCACCGTCGGTCCGGTATCGGAAGCGATGGCCGAGGCATTCACTCAAGCAAACCCCGATGTTCAGATGGACGTTGCGGTTTCTGGAACGGGTGGCGGTTTCAAGAAGTTTGCGGCGGGCGAAATCGACATCGCCGGCGCGTCCCGACCCATCGAGGACAAAGAGATCGAGGCTTGCAAAGAGAAGGGCATCGAGTTCGTAGAGATCCCGATCGCTTTCGACGGTCTTTCCGTAGTGGTCAATCCAGAGAACAACTGGGTTGAGGACATCACCGTTGCCGAGCTGAAAAAGATCTGGGAGCCCAAGAGCACCGTTAAGACCTGGAAAGATGTAAACGCAGCCTGGCCTGCGGAGCCGATTAAGCTTTACGGTCCTGGTACCGATAGCGGAACGTTCGACTACTTCACCAAAGCCGTAAACGGCAAGGAGAAGGAAAGCCGATCCGACTATCAGGCGTCTGAGGATGACAACACTCTCGTGACGGGAGTGAGCGGCGACAAGGGTGGCTTGGGTTACTTTGGCTACGCCTACTACGAGCAAAACAAAGACAAGCTTAAGGTTCTGAAGGTCGGTGGCGTCGCTCCATCCCCAGAGTCCATCGGCGACGGCACCTACACTCCGCTCAGCCGACCGCTCTTCTGGTACGTCAACACCAAGTCCCTCGACCGACCGGAAGTGCAAGCTTTCTTAAAGTTTGCCCTCGGCGACGGTACGAAGAACGTTTCTGAAGCGGGCTACATCGCGCTTCCGGCTGAGGCTTACAAGCTTGCGATGGAGCACATCACGAGCAAGAAGACGGGTACGGCATTCAAAGGCGCTCAGCCTGGAATGAAGATCGAAGATATCCTGAAGGCTGAGAAGAAGTAAGGACCTTTCATGGCAGTAGTGTCTCCCTCGTTCTCCCGGTTTACCGGTAGGGGTTCTCGCAACAAGGCGAAAGAATGGGTCATTCTCGCCGTGTGCTTCCTCTGCGCTGCGGTTTCGATTCTCGTCACCGCCGGGATTATCGGTGTGCTTTCGAGGGAGGCATTTATGTTCTTCAGCAAGGTGAGCTTTGGGGAGTTCTTCGGAACGACTGAATGGTCGCCGCTGGTGAAGCCGCAAAAGTTTGGTGTGTGGCCCTTGGTCACAGGCACCTTGATAATCACCATCGGATCGGCGTTGATCGCCGTTCCCCTTGGCTTGATGTCGGCGATCTATCTTAGTGAGTACGCTCACCCGAAGGCGCGGGCGATTCTTAAGCCGATTCTCGAAGTACTGGCGGGTATTCCAACCGTCGTCTACGGCTATTTCGCGCTGTTTACGATCACCCCGGCGCTTCAATCGGTTTTCAAAAACGTTCAGGTTTACAATGCGGCATCCGGCGCGATCGTCGTTGGCGTGATGATCCTCCCCTTAGTGTCCTCACTCTGCGAGGACGCCCTCACCGCGGTCCCTAAAGCGCTTCGCGAAGGTGCGTACGGTCTGGGAGCGACCAAGATGGAAGTCACGATGAAGATCGTGGTTCCCTCGGCGCTATCCGGCATCATGGCCGCCGTTATCCTTGCCATTAGCCGAGCGATCGGTGAAACAATGGCGGTGACTTTGGCCTCCGGAATGAACCCGAAGCTCACCTTCAACCCGGCGGAGAGCATTCAAACCATGACCGCGTACATCGTTCAGATCTCAAAGGGCGACACGCCAAACGGAACCCTCGAGTTTCAAACGATCTTTGCGGTGGGTGTCACCCTATTTGCCACCACCTACGTTCTCAACGTGCTTGCTAATCGATTGGTCAAAAGATTCCGGCAGGTGTACGCCTAAGGGGCATCGGATATGTCGACTTCGCTCAAGCCTCCGAAGGATACAATTTCTGCCGCGGTTATCGAGGTGCCCGAAGAGTCGCGCTGGCAACTTCCTTTTTGGCGTCGATTCTTCAATAAGTTGTTCGGGACGTTTTGCTTTACCGCACTGGCCATTGCGGGCTTGCTGCTTGTTTACTTGCTCTTCTCGATCTTCCGAGACGGCTTTGGGCGGCTTAGTCAGCAGTTCTTTGAATCCTTCCCCTCTTCTAGGCCACAAAGAGCGGGCGTCAAAGTTGCGCTGATGGGATCACTTTGGGTGGTCGCGTTGACCGCAATCATCGCGGTGCCGATGGGGGTCGCGGCGGCCATTTACCTGGAAGAATTCAATACGAAACGCAACAAGCTCGTCGAGTTCATCCAGCTGAACATCGCCAATCTGGCAGGCGTTCCGAGCATCGTTTACGGACTGCTTGGCTTGGCTGTTTTCGTGAGATGGATGGCCCTGGATCGAAGTGTGATCTCCGGTGCGCTGACGATGTCGCTGCTAATTTTGCCCACGATTATTCTTGTCTCCCAGGAAGCGCTCAAAGCGGTTCCGAAGAGCTATCGAGAGGCCTCGTTGGCACTCGGAGCCACGAAGTGGCAGACCATTCGACGCCAGGTGTTGCCCTCCGCAGCCCCCGGAATTTTGACCGGCATCATCTTGTCCATCTCCCGCGCAATCGGTGAGACGGCTCCGTTGATCACGATTGGTGCGGTCACCTACATCAACTTCGTGCCGAAAGACGTCAAATCTCGATTCACCGTCTTGCCGATTCAGATATTTGAATGGTCCGGGCGCCCTCAAAAGGGCTTCCACCAGAACGCAGCGGCGGCGATTATTGTGCTGCTCGCCGTTTTGTTGCTCATGAACAGCCTCGCGATTCTGCTTCGACAGAGAGCAACACGGCGGTAAGAGTTTGCGCGAGCCGTAAGGCGGGAGTTATTCGCAAAATCGGTATTATCCGGCTATGAGACCGGAGTCTTTCGAATTTTTTAAGGCGATCGTAAACGTGCCCAGCCCGTCTGGGTTTGAGGAGCGAGCGGCCGAGGTTTATCGAGGCTACACGCAAGCCTATGCCGACAAACTCACCACCGACGTGCACGGAAACGTCGCCGCGATCCTAAACCCCGATGCGGAGATGAAAATCATGCTCGCTGGGCACATGGATGAGATCGGCTTCCTGATTCATTACATTTCCGAAGAAGGACTCCTTTACTTCAGCACCATCGGCGGACACGATTCGGTTATTCCGGTCGGCCAGAGGGTCTGGGTTCACGGAAAAGAAAAGGTCGCGGGCGTCATTGGTCGAAAGGCGATTCACCTACTGAAGGATGAGGAGCGCAAGCGAAAGCCCGAGATCGACGATCTTTGGATCGATATCGGCGCAACCTCCCGCGCGGAGGTCGAAGAGATCATCTCGCTCGGTGACTGCGTGACCTACCAGTACGAGTTTCAGATGTTGATGGGCGATCGAGCAACGGCACGAGGCTTCGATAACAAAATGGGATCGTTCATTGTTGCCGAGGCGCTTCGATTGCTTAAGGAAGAGGGTGGACTCGATCCGAACGTCGGTGTTTATGCGGTGGCGACCGTTCAAGAAGAGATTGGACTTCGCGGTGCCCGAACCTCAAGTTATTGGATCAACGCTCAGTCTGGTCTTGCGGTGGACGTGAATCATGCGATCGACTATCCGAGCGTGAGCAAGACCAAATACGGTCAATTGGACACGGGTAAGGGTCCGTCGGTGATGCGTGGCGCCAATGCCAATCCGATCGTCTTCAACATGATTCGAGAAGCGTGCGCCAAAGAAGGCATTCCATACCAGGTGGATGTCACGGCGGGCGGTACAGGCACGGATGGAAACGCCATGCAGTTGAACCGGGCGGGTATGGCGGTTGGAATCGTAGGGGTTCCGCTACGCTACATGCACACACCTTGCGAGGTTCTGTCTTTGACAGACGTGGAGAACTGCGCCCGGCTCATGGCGGCGTATTGTCGATCGGTTACCCCATCGACCGATTTCACGCCGAGAATCCTGTCTTAGACCAAGCCATTTAACGGGGAGATGACGCAATCTTTGTGCCGTTGAACTCCCCACGGCCTCATTCCGAGATTTCAAGTATCTTTGCCGGTAAAGAACCCATCTTGCTCTGCTACACTCTGAGTGTCGTGAGCAAAGGTGCTTACGCGCAAAGTGTTTATCATGAAAAGGCTTGGTTTAGCTCTAGTATTAGGCTCCGTTGCTGCTTTCTCGCAGGCGGGTCTCATCGACAACTTCACGCAGGGTTCGTACGACACAGGTCTGCTTACCGGTGGTGACCAACTCCAATGGGTCAACGCAGCAAACGTTCCTGGTGGCGTTCGTGCTCACTACTTCGAAATCGAATCCAACGACATTGGAGATGACGGACGCGCACGAACCTTCCTCGGCTCGGGAATCTTCTCGGTTACGAGTGGAGCGGGTGTCGATGTTTACGCAGAAATCGGTTACGGATACAACACCGGATCGGCAGTTCCCAACCTTCCGCTAAACCTTGATTTTTCGGGTACTCCGATTTTCTCGTTGGATGTTCGAAGTACTGACGTTGCTGTTCCCTACACCGTGATCCTCGGATCGAGCACTCTTGGAGTTGCTGCTCAACGAAGCGGTTTTCTTCCTGGCGCAGTGACCCCGTCGATGAACGCGGTCGCAACCCTGGACTTCTCTGGCGAAGCAACCCTTGCGGATGTGGACTTTATCTACCTCGCCTTCGACCCGGTGGTTGGTGGCGACTTCTCGATCACCAAGATCCAAACCGTTCCTGAGCCCGGCACCATCGCAGGCGTAGGACTCGCGTTGGCAGCATTTGCTCGCCGACGCAAGAAAGCCTAACTAGGCTCGCACCAAGCCGCAAGGGCTGTGATCTCCTGTTCGCCAATCCGATTGATCAGCCCGGTGCCGGC
>CAZAVC010000015.1:0-879 GCA_964488265.1 uncultured Fimbriimonas sp. | reverse complement strand
GGGGGTTCATAAGCGATTGCGCTTCTGACTTGGCTTGGACGTGTTTATGAAAAAAAGGCTTGTTCTCTTGGGACTTCTCACTGGACTCGCTGCGACATCTAACGCAGCGTTTGTCGACGACTTCAATCTGGGCGCATATGATTCGGGGCTACTCACCGCGGGTTCCAATTCGCAGTGGATCAACGCGGGAAATGTTCCCGGTGGCATTCGATACGCGAAAATTGAAGTGGAAACCAACGACTTCGGAGACGATGGTCGAGCGCGCACCTTCACAACGCCGGGCGTATACAACGTTTCGAGCGGTACGGGTGTGAACGTCAAAACCCTTCTTGGCTACGGCTTCTCTTCGGGCAGCGCCACTCCAGATGCCCCGTTGAACCTCAACTGGGCCGGTGCACCGGTCTTCCTGATCAACGTTCGGAACACCGATCTTTCGGTTCCGGTCACGGTCGAAATTGGAAGCACCACTCTTGGCCAGTCGGCCATCCGAATGGGCACACTTCCGGCAGCGGTTACCAGCGGAAACGTCCCCGTCAACTTCGACTTCACGGGTGAGGCGTTCCTGGGAGACGTTGACTACATCAAGGTGAGCTTCGACCCACAGTCGGAAGGTGACTTCACCATTTCGGACATGCAAGTCGTTCCCGAGCCTGCCACGATCGTCGGAGCCACCGCGGCCCTGATCGCCTTCGCAGGCCGATCCACAGCCGCAAGGTAACAAAAAGAAATATGAAAAAAAAAAGAAAAGGTAAACAACTAAAGATTATAAAATTGAGACTACTCAAAAATGATAAATAATAAATAATAAAAAAACCAGGGTACGAAGTAAAAGCAAGAATAAAAAAATATATTTATATATTAAAAGAGAATAAACATTGA
>CAZAVC010000014.1:0-14513 GCA_964488265.1 uncultured Fimbriimonas sp. | reverse complement strand
GTGCACCGGTTCAGTCGCGGGCTTCGATCACGTTGAACAGCAGGGCCATGGCGAATCGAAGTCTCTGGATCGACGGTCACTCCGTATCGGCGTTGAATCCAGCGGGCGACCGATTCTCTCAGCTCGGCCGTTCCTTTTGCCAGCGGATACTTCGCGAGACCACCAAACCCCTCGATCAACCCATCCCTAATTAGTTGCGGGGTTGCGTGCTTAGGTTCGCCAATTCCCATATTGATGGCGCCCGTCCGTTCCGGTTCGATCCCTTTGAAGAGTAGCCGGAGACGCTCAAACGGATACACCTTCAATTCGCCGATGTGCGGATTCACGCTCCGATTCTACTGTTCACCCTTCCAGAAGATCACAAAAAAAGGGAGCGGGGATTGTTCCACGCTCCCTATTCGATGCCTAACTCGCTTGTTTAGCCGAGTTTGTGAACGGCTTTGATGACGTCGTTCTCGTCTGGGATGCATTCGAGTTCAAGAACGCGTGCATACGGCATCGGAACGTTGAGGCCACCGACTCGTCCGACCGGCGCATCGAGGTGATCGAAGCAATCCTCTTGGATTCGCGAAGCGATTTCCGCACCGAATCCACCCGATCTCCAATCTTCGTACACGACAACTGCTCGGTGTGTTTTTCGAACCGAGTTATAGATGGTCTCGGTATCGAGAGGGAGAAGTGAGCGAACATCGACGACTTCCGCATCGATTCCGTCTTTCGCCAGAAGCTCAGCGGCAAGGAGATTGACCTGCGTCATGCGGCTGTAGCCAATAAGGCTGATGTCCTTTCCTTCCTTGAGAATCTGTCCCTTACCGATCGGAACCGTGTAGTCGGGATCATCCGGAACTTGGCCCTTAACCGTGTACAGACCCGGGTTCTCATAGAAGATCACGGGGTTGTCATCGGCGATAGACGCCTTCATCAGGCCGTAGACGTCTGCAGGGGTTGCCGGGCAAACGACCTTGAGACCAGGGACGTGGGCGTACCATCCGTCCATGGAGTGCGAGTGCTGAGCGGAAAGCTGCTTAGCCGCGCCACCCGGACCTCGGAACACGATTGGGCATTTCACTTCGCCGTTGGTCATGTAATGGACCTTTGCGGCGTGGTTGATGATCTGGTCGAGCGCCAAGATCGAGAACGACATGGTCATGAACTCGACGATCGGTCGGAGACCTGCCATAGCAGCGCCAATACCGATACCCGCGAAGCCTGCCTCGGTGATCGGCGTGTCGATGATTCGACCGGAACCGAATTTCGGGAAGAGACCCTTGGTGACTTTGAACGTACCCTCGTATCGTCCAATGTCCTCACCCATGATAAAGACGTCCGGATTTCGCTCCAGGGAGTCGACGATGCATTTCTGCAAAGCCTCTCGATAGGTCATTTCTTTCATTAGTGGCCCGCCTCCGGCTTCATATCGCTGTAAATGTTGTCGTAAACCTCGCTCGGATCTGGGAACGGACTTGCGTCGGATTCCTCATAAACCTTTTCGACGTCGGCAAGGATTTCCTCTTCGATGGCTTCGAACTTTTCTTCGTTCAGGTATCCGAGTTCGATCATTTGTCGCTTCAATCGCGCGATCGGGTCTCGTTGCCAAGCGTTCTCTTCTTCTTCCTTGGTTCGGTAAAGCTGTCGATCGTTGTCTGCCGCACCGTGACCGGAATATCGGTAGCTCATCACTTCCACCCAAACCGGTTTCTTCTCGGTTCGGACGTACTCGACGAGTTCTTCGGCCTTTCGCTTCATGGCAAGAACGTCCATACCGTCTACGCGCTCACTTCGGATGCCGAACGGGAGGCCACGCTTCCAGAGTTCAGGGTCCGCAGCGTGATACTCAAGCCGGGTTCCCATCGCGAACTCGTTGTTCTCAACGATGTAGATGCAAGGGAGGTCCCAGAGACCAGACATGTTGAGGGTCTCGAAAACGACACCTTGGTTTGCGGCGCCGTCACCCATGAAGTTAAGGGTGACTCGGTCCTCGCCGCGATACTTCGCCGCGAAAGCCAAACCTGCACCGAGCGGAATGTGTCCACCGACAATGCCCCAACCTCCATAGAAACCGTTCTTGGGGTCGTAGATGTGCATCGAGCCACCTTTACCGCCTGCAGTTCCCGCTTTTCGACCCATGATCTCCGCCATGACTGCTACCGGGGGAGTGCCCAACAGCAACGCGTGAGCGTGGTCGCGATATGCGGTGATGACGTAGTCGTAACCGGGGCGGATTGCTCGCATCCAGCCAACAGCAAGAGCTTCCATGCCGATGTAAACGTGCATGTAGCCTCCTGCCTTGCCCTGTCGGTAAACGACGTTGCACTTCTCTTCGAAGTGCCGAATGAAGAGCATGTCGCGCAAATGCTGTTCAAGCTCTGCCGCGGATTCCGTGATCTTATACTCGGCTTGTTGTGCCACGTGTGGTCCTCTAGGGAAGGTCTACGCAGAAAGCCGCTGAATCATCTGTCGAAGAATCGAATGGCCCGGGTGTTCTACCAAGAACGCCTCCCAACGGAGGATGATACCGCCAAGACGAGGCGACAACCCCTAAAACAATCCTGGAATCCAAACCACCTTCGCGGTCGTTAAGGGTTCTTGAGAAACAAACGGACAGAAAAAAGGCGCCCTCAGAAGAGGACGCCGTTGATGGACCGACGGGCGCATCCGTGATCATCCACGAGAGCGATGCTCGCGGATGAAGGCAGGAATGTCCAGATCGGACTCGTCGATCACCTCTACGGGATCGACAATTTGTCGGTTGAAAAGTCGTTCTCTTGCCGCCGCGACCACGTCCTGAGATGACGCCTGCGGGGTGACCGAGGGCGTTGCATTCGGTACTGGCCCAAGTACTGGATTCCGTGCAATTGGTGCCTCTTGGGCAGGCGCGTTGGTCACTCCGGCAGACTGAGCCACGTCGGGAACTCCGTAAGCCTCCCGAACCACTTGCTTCCCTTCTCGGCTGTACGGGTTGAAGCCCGTTGCCAAAACGGTAACACGAACCGTTCCCTCAAGGGTTGGGTCGACAACGGTTCCAAAGAAGATGTTCGACTCTTCGGCATCGCACAGACTGTGGATGTACCGCATCGCTTCGCTTGCTTCGGCAAGAGTAAGGTCCTCGCCCGCGGAGATGTTGACCAGTAGGCCCTTCGCTCCGTGGATGGTCTGTTCCAGCAAGGAGGAGTTGGTTGCTGCTTGAGCCGCTTGAATGGCCCGCTGCTCGCCCACGCCATAACCGATACCCATGAGTGCCGGACCTGCGTTCTCCATCACCGCTCGAACGTCGGCGAAGTCCACGTTGATCTGGCCGGGGATCGTGATGATGTCGGAAATTCCCTGGACGCCTTGTCGAAGAACGTCGTCGGCGACTCGGAACGCCTCCATCAAGGTCGTCTTTCGCTCTACAACGTTAAGAAGTCGGTCGTTCGGAATCGTGATGATCGTGTCGACTCGGCCCATGAGCGAGGTGATTCCCTGCTCGGCGAGCTTCGACCGTCGGGGCCCCTCGAACGTGAACGGTTTGGTGACAACTGCAACCGTAAGTGCACCCATCTCTCGGGCGATATCGGCTACGACTGGAGCTGCACCCGTACCCGTTCCACCGCCCATTCCGGCGGTGATGAAGACCATATCGGCATTCTCAAGGACGCGTCGAATGTCGTTCTTAGACTCTTCGGCGGCGACCTTTCCAACCTCAGGATTTCCACCCGCACCGAGGCCGCGCGTAGAATTGGCACCAATTTGAACCTTCTTCGTTGCCGAACTTCGATCAAGCACCTGTACATCGGTATTCATGGCGATGAACTCGACACCCTTGATGCCGCTTTCGATCATTCGCTGGACAGCGTTACCGCCGCCGCCGCCGACTCCGACTACTTTGATGACTGCGTTGTTCGTTGGAAGCACGTTTTGAATCTCCGACTTAGACCTTCTCACGATTGAAGCCCCATTCTAAACCGCCAAGCTGGGGATATCGTGTGGAAAAGTGTGGATAACTCGATTTTTTCAAAAATCGAGAATCTTTAGCGCCAGTTTATCCGTCTCGCCGATAATTCGAGACACTTACTCGGCTTTTCCTTTCAGAAGTGACCAAAGAGACTTCACGCGATCTTGCCAGGTCTGCGCGCCATCAATCGGCTCGAGTTCTTCGCTAATTTGGATCACAAACTGGGCCATTCCAACCGCAACCCCGTAGCCGAACGGATCAACGTCTCCCCCAATTTCCGGAGCGCCTTTCCGAACCGGATACGCCCCTACCACGCTTCTTAGCAGAACATCGCACTTGTCCAACTTGGCGCCTCCGCCCGTAAGCACAAATCCGCCAGGCAATAGACCCTGAAAGCCACTTTTCTCCAGTTGACCCTTGACCATTCCGGTCATTTCTCGAACGCGACTTTCGATGATCTCTGCGAGGACTCGCTTCTGCATTGGGCGAGCCATCGGCTGCCCTAGTTGACGAACTTCAACGATCTCCTGCTCGGAAACCGATCCGGCTAGAGCGCAGCCAGATTCTAGTTTGAGTCTCTCCGCTTCTTCGGGAGCGGTCTTGAGTAGTTTTGAAATGTCGGAAGTGATAAGAGCGGACCCGATGGGAATGCTGCAACTGTACGCGAGAGAACCTTGGCTGAAGATCGCCATGTCGGTCTTGCCTGCCCCGAAGTCCAGCACGGCGGTACCGATCTCCAATTCCTCTGGTGTGAGGACGGCAATGCCCGAAGCAAGCGGACCCAGAACGAGCTGTTCCAGATTCTTTCCAGTTAGATTCAGCGCCCTCTGAACGTTTTGCACCTGCGCCGTCTGGTTGCTCACCAAGTAGGTGACAACTTCCAACTTTCCACCTGTCATGCCTACCGGACGAAGGATGTTGCGCTGATTGTCGATCCGAAACTCGCGCGGAATCGCCTGAATCTGCTCCCGATCTGGGGCAAGCAAAATCGACCTGCTGTGCTGAATAACCTCCATCACGTCTTGGTGCGTGATCGATCGATTTCTGGGGATGATCTCCTTGAAGCCCTGGGCGTTCGTCCCTTCCACGTGGGGCCCGGCGGCACTTACAACAAAGTCGGTGAGTTCTCTACCGAGCTTTGCGCTCAGTTTTCGGGCGAGAGCATCGATTGTTCGGGCGGTTTCTTCGAGATCGACAATCGCACCACGCTTCAGACCCTTGCACGGCGCCGATTCCAACGCAACAATCGAAACCCCTCCATCCTCGGCAGGCTCTGCAACCAGCGCCACGATTTTAGAGGACCCAAGGTCCAGAACACATGTCCAGTCGCCGCTCACGATTGAACCTCTGATCCGGTTCCGGTGTTGCTAACGGCTTGGGTTTGCTGGGCGGCCAATTCTCTTTTCCTCGCGACGTAGTCCTGGTATCTCGTTAAGAGATGCCTGCGGATTAGGCTTAGATTATTAAAGATTCTGGCGCCAAGCACCAGAGCAACCGCAAAAAGAAGGTTGATATAGATCTGATCGCCGAGCCACGCCAAGAAGGAGGCGAAAAGAACGTTCGAGATAAATCCCGTTACGAAGACGTCTTTTTTGAATTGCCCCTCAGCGGCGGAACGGATGCCACCCAGAAGCGTGTCCAACCCAGCCAAACAGGCAAGCGCCATGTATGGAGCGACTTTGGGGTCGACTTGAACACGGGCGTACACAGCGATGATTGCGCCGATAAGTACCGCCAAGAGTGGCATTAGGCTCATTGCTTTTTCTCAATCGTCTTCGCAAGTTTACGAGCGGTGGATCCCGTATAAGCTGGAAGGGTGATTGAGTCTACTTTCTCGACCGTGACCATCGCCGGGTCGGTGCCACGAACCGCGGCCAAGGCACCACCGGGCATGTTCATTCCAGAGTAGAGAGTTTCACGATCGCCGATTGCTCGAATGACGACCGGAGTCGAAATCCGAGTGCCGTCCACGAGAATGGTGGGACCCACACACCGAATACTGGTCGTGCTCACCACGCGCAAATTGTTGACGCTCACGGCCTCTGCTCCCGATGCGTTGAGTTCGTTCACAACCTTAAGCACGTCAAGATCGTGAATCACGGATTCCGGATCGACGATGGTCGCCATGGACCCTTGAGGTCCGGCTTTGGAAGAGTCTCGAAGGGTAACGACCACCCCTGGACCTTCGACTTCGACCAGCCCTCCGAAGTTCTTACTCTCTTGGAGCTGATCGTTCAAGATCTTCGTGCTGCTGCTTTTGTCGGCAACGGCGTTTTCGAGCTTCGTCTTGTCTTCTCGAAGCTTTTGAACTTCCTCTTTGAGCTTTTCAAACTCTTCGAGGTCGATCGAGTTGAGAGAGACTCGGCTCCGCTGAGTGGAGTCCAAAGACGCGATTCTCTCACGCCGATTTTGGGCAGTTACCCAAACAGACGAAATCATAAACCCCAGCACCAGACTGACGAGCGTGGTGGGCCAAACCCAACCATCAGCGGCTTGCATTCTTCGTGCGAATGGATTCATCTCTCTTCTTGCGAACGCCTTACCCAGACCGGACGTTCTGGGTCCATCAAGTTTATTTCTTTTGCATCGGCAATTAAGCTCGGGTTCTGCTCGATTAACTGCTTCAATCGGGTCAATTTTTGTGGAAGATCGTCGCTAACGCCCAAAACAATCTTTGCCCCTTCAGAAAGAAGCGACAACGATCCCGTGTCGGCAACATCGATCCGCGTCTCGGGCAATCCCAAAACTGCCGCGTTTTCGGCGAGCCACGCGATTCTTTCCGTGTTGAACGGTGCAGCGACAGTTACCACGGTGAGCTTCACGCCGGAGTGGAAAATCACCGACATCTCCGGCACGAGAACGGGCCGTTCATCGCGAAAAATTGCCCCGTCTCGCCCGATAAACACGTTAGGCATCCCCTCGATTCGCGCCACCGGGGTTCGGTATTTCACCACCAATCGACCCGATCCCAGCACCGACTTTTGAAAGGCGAATGACTCAATGGCATCTATTTGGTCAGCTTTAGATTCGACCGAAGGGATATTGATCTGGAAAGCCGGGATACCGTTTAACTCTTTGAGAGACGTTTGGAAGAACTCTCGATCGCCGTCTCTCGCCCCCTCGATTTTCACCGTTTGGAGAGTGGTCATCGGGCTATAACGGTAAGCAAGAGAAAGGTTGACAAGGAGAAGGATCCAAAGAATTGGGGTCCAGCGCACCCGCCGACGCACCCGCTTCTTTGCCCCGGTGGTCTTCGCGGCCCTTGGCTTTGTGACCGTTTGCCTGGGTGCGGTATTGACCGTCGGTCTGCGCTTAGGTTTTGGAGGCATGGCGGGAGAGCGCGTCCTCCATGATGATTCGGCAAAGCTCTTCGAATGTAATGCCCGCCGCAGCCGCCGAGTTCGGGAGTAATGACGTTCCAGTCATCCCCGGAAGGGTATTGACTTCGAGAACGATCACTTCACCGTTTCGAACGATGGCGTCGGTTCTTGTTGCCCCCGAGCAACCGAGGGCTCGATGAGCCGCCAGCGCGGTTTCTTGGGCTTTCGCGAGAACCTCAGCAGGGAGTCGAGCCGGGACAATCTCTTCGGTGGCACCCGGCGTGTACTTGTTACCGAAATCGTAAACGCCGCTGACAGGGGCGATTTCAACCGGAGGAAGGGCCCTATCCACGAGCACGGGGGTAGAGATTTCCATGCCCTCGATCAGTTCCTCGACTAGGACCGATTTATCGAATGCGAGCGCCTTCTCAATCCCCGACCGCAGCTCTTCGGGAGTTCGAGCAAAAGTGAGACCCACCGTACTTCCCTGCGCGTTCGGCTTCACGACGACAGGAAGGGAAATCGGGATCTCGTCTTCAACCGATCGGACCAGCACCCCTCTGGGCACCGGGATCCCTTCTCGAGCGAGCGCCTTTTTGGTCATCTCCTTATCCATCGCGAGCGCGCTGGCTTGAATGCCCGATCCCGTGTAAGGAATGTGAAGAAGTTCTAGAAGTCCCTGTACGGCTCCATCTTCTTGGTTCGTGCCGTGAACGGCGAGAAAAACAACGTCTGGCCGAGTGGAGCCAATGAGAGATTGGACAGTTCCTCTGCGGAGAAGCAGGTCGGTGAGGTCTTGGACCTCCACCTCGACTCCAATTTTGCGAAGAGCCGCCGCAACGGCGCGACCAGAGTGCAGAGAAACCTCCCGTTCGCTACTGTCACCACCTAACGCAACCAACACTCGCCGGGGGCGAGGGGTCTGCACGCGCTCCATCTCGGCGATTAGGTCTGGACCGAACTCGGAGATGTTCCCGGCACCCATCGCAATCACAACATCGCCGTCTTGCACGATCGCCGCCACTTCTCGTGGGAGCAGATGACGAGACGGAACATAGCGAACAGGCCGATAACACTTTTCGCCGATCCGAGCCGAACTCACCCCTGGGATCGGTTGCTCACGAGCGGGATAGATGTCGGTGACAAAAACTAGATCGGCGATATCGAGTGAGGCGGCGAACTCTTCGTAGGCATCCTTCGTGCGGGAGTAAAGGTGTGGTTGGAAGACCGCAATCACTCGCCGATTCGGATATCGCTCCCGCACCGCCTGGAGCGTTACTGCAATCTCAGATGGGTGATGGGCGTAATCGTCGATCACGGTCACCGGACTTGTCGCGAGTACTTGCATGCGTCGCTCCGCACCCGTGAATTTCTTTAGACCATGTTCAAAAGCGGCGAGGTCGACACAGGGCCCGCCCTCGTTGATGAAAGAGGCAGCCGCAAGAGCCGCGGTCGCATTCATACGGTTATGGTCGCCCGGAAGATAGAGGTCGAGGTCCTTCCCAGATGGGAGGGCATCTACGTCGATGCCAAGTTCAAACTTGTTGGAAACCTGCTGTAGCCACGCCCGAGAGAGCCCGTAGGGTAAGCACCTAACGTCGGTCAGTTCGGCAACTTCCGAGGCGCCTCGGTCATCCGCGCAATACACGAGACCGCCTTCTTTTCCGACCTTGGAGACAAACCGAACCATGCTGTCTCGGAGCGACTCATAACTGCCGTGATAGTCTAGGTGGTCGCCTTCTAGATTCGTGAGAACGACCAGAAATGGCTCAATGTCTTGGTAAGAATCGTAAGCTTCGCAAGCCTCCACCACGGCGTATTCGCCATTACCCTCGCGAATGGGTCCACCCCATTCAGGGACGGTTGCACCAACAACAACAACGGGATCCAAGCCGGAAGCGATCAGCCCGGCCCCGACCATCCCGGTGGTGGTGGTTTTGCCGTGAGTGCCTGTCACCGCGATGACTCGGTACTCCCGGAGGATCCAACCAAGCGCTTGCGATCGGCGAACAACGGGAATCCCTCTCTCTACAGCGGCTTTGTATTCGGGAGAGGTTGCAAGGTCGATGGCGTCGCTCAAAACGATCGCGACCGGATCCGAGTGGTTCTCAAGAAATCTTTCAACCGCCTCATGGCTATGACCGATCGAGAGTTCATCGAACCCTTCCTCGACCAGGCGCTCGTATTCCACCGACCCGCCTAGGTCTGAGCCACCAACGTGATACCCCCGGTGACGAAGCATCCGCGCCAGTCCAGACATGCCTGCTCCCCCTATTCCCACCAGGTAAAAGGCCCCAACCAGCGCCAAGGAATGAGTTGGCGAGAAGGCGGATTCGATCTCGGCCTTTTTGCGCACCTTAGCGACTCCCTCGAGCGCTTAGGACTTCAACCATATTGCGATAGATATCTTTCGTAGCCTTCGGGTTATCCCACTCTGCAAAGATGTCCACAAGCTGTGCGGATGCGCCTATCCACCGACCAATGGCGTCTATGGCGGCAGCCACGGTGCTTTCCTCGGCAACGCCGGAAGAAGGTTGTTTCAAAACCGTTGCCACGCCCATATCTTCGAACTCTCTTGCATTATGGGCTTGATGATCGTCGGCAGAGGATGGAAGCGGCACCAATATCGATGGAACTCGTGAGACCGCAATTTCCGAGATCGAGCTACCGCTCCGCGCGATCACCAATGGTGCTTCCCCTAAAGCCCTCGCCATCGCCTCCGCTTCAAGGAACGGAACCACACGCAAGTTGTCTGGGACGGTGCCCGAGGTGACTTTCTCGTACTGACCCTTTCCGGCTGAGAGAAGAAAACTTGCTTCCGGCATGGCAACGGCGAGTTTCGGCAGCAGATCGTTCAGGAAGGCGCTCCCTTGAGATCCGCCGAACGCAAAGATGGGTCCAGTTCTCTCACCCGAACGAGCGGTTTCGAGTCGCGACCTCAACTCCATGCGGACGGGGTGTCCGGTTCGGAGTAGTTTCTGCTTCACCGATTGCGAAACGTTGTTTGGAGTCGATTTGAAGGTGCACGTCATGGTCAGTGCAGACTCGGCAACCATACGAAGTGCTCGACCCGGAACAGCATCACAAGCGTGAAGAGCGAGGGGGATTCCTAATATTTTCGCTGCAATCATCACCGGCGCCGCTGAGTAACCACCCGTCGAAAAAACGACATCCGGTTTAACCGCCGCCAAGCGAACGCGCGCCATGGCGGTGCATCGCACAAGCGCAAGTGCGGCCTTTGCCCCGGACAAACTTTTTAGTCCGACAAGTGGCAACGAAGGAAATCCGTGAAAGAGGATCTCGTTGGCGGCCGCTATCGAACCCTCCTGGCCCCTTAAAGAACCAAGATAGAGGACCTCGTCGCCTTGCCGACGCGCTTCTAGCGCGACTTCAAGCGCGGGATAGACGTGCCCGCCCGTTCCCCCACCGGTGACGACGACGCGCAACTTCTCCCTCCATTTGAGCCCCTCTGACGTGCATTACTTGGGCAATTCCAACGGCAAGCCACAAGGCAACCAAACTCGATCCTCCCGAAGAGATGAACGGGAATGGAATACCGATCGCGGGCAACGTTCCGTTCGCCATCATCAGGTTGGTGCAAGCCTGCACTCCAAACCAGACGGCCACGCCACTCAGATACAGCGCCGCAAACTTGCTCTTCGATTTTTGGGCAAGAAGCCAGAGTCGCCAGCAGATACCACCCAGCAATCCAAGTAGGATCAGCGGTCCGATAAGGCCTAGCTCTTCGCCTACGGTCGCCATCACGAAGTCGGTAGTAGTGGCAGGCAAAATATGCTTCGCTCTTCCGTTTCCAATGCCGACTCCAGCGATGCCACCGCTTGCCATCGCAAGCTCCGACTGGCAGGTCTGAAACCCTGCGGTATCCACAAATCGGACATCCCATCGGTGCAGGTGAGCGTTAACCCGATCCATTCGGTACCCCTCTTTGAAGACCAGCCCGGTGACGCCCAGCACAATCATGGCTGCAGCGGCGATCATCGAGGATTTGCTGATTCCGCCTAGCAGCATAAGAGCCGCCGCCGTCACCAAGACCACCATCGCGGTCCCAAGATCTTTCTCAAGCTCGATCAAGACGAACGCGGCAAGAACGAGGAAACCACACCACATCCGGTCGATTTTTGGTGCGCCGATCTTGGCAAACCAATCCCCAAAACTTCTCGTCCGAGGGGCCTTCATTGGCCATGGCTTCCGATTCGCAAAGACCGCGGCCAAGTAAAGAATCACTACAACTTTCGCGAACTCTGCAGGCTGAATATCGACGGGACCAAGGCTGATCCATCGCCTTGCTCCGTTCTGGACCTTGCCAAAGAAATGCACAAAGACCAGGCTGCTCATCATCAGGAACATCGCAGGTTTTGCCCACTTTTGCCAACTCTCCATCGGCACCACGATCGAGATAACGAAGACGATCAGTGAAATGAAGACGAACATGCCTTGTTTCACAAATTCGGCGGGGATGGGCCCCTTCCCAGTCGCCATGGAACGCGCGTAGCCGGCGTCGAAGATGATGACCAAACCCAAGAAGGTCATCAAAATGGTGAGGACCAGAAGGATAGGGTCGGCGACGATTTCTCGATTACGGTTCATGACAGCCACTCCTTGGCTAACTCTTTGAAGACGTCTCCCCGATGTCGGAAGTCGCGAAACTCATCCATGCTCGCGCACCCGGGTGCCAACATCAAGTACTCACTGCTAACTATACCGGTGTCTAGATCGTTTACTGCAGCAAGAAATGCAGCGCGTAGAGTCCGGTAGCTCTCACCTTCCACTCCCAATGTCTGACGAATTGAATCGCCGTCCCTTCCATAAAGGTACACACGGTACCGCCGAGAGGCAAAGAGCGACTTGAGCGGTCGAAAGTCAAGGTCTTTGTTCACTCCGCCCACGAGCACCGAAACCGTTCCGTTGAGGGCATTGATTGAGGAAAGCACGGCTGCAGGATTGGTGCACATCGAGTTGTTGACCAGTGTGGTAACGCCCTTCTTCCCCACTACTTCCATGCGATGTTCCAACCCCGGAAAGGTCCTCAGGGGGTCCACCAGCGATTGGGGAATCCAATCGGCGATCGGCGCGCGGTAGGCCGAGAATCTCGTTCGCTTTGCTTCCATCGCCTCCTGCCTCTCCTGAATCGCGGTCGAAACAACACGATTCGCATTCGATTCAGACTGAACTGCCCCTTTCCACTTTAGAAAGGCGTACGAAGCCAGAATGGCCATTGCCGCGTTGGTCCGGTTGTGGTGACCCAGAAATCCATAAATGTTGTGATCGATGATGCGCTCAAAGATGCTTGTTCGTTGCTCTTCAACAAGGGCATGCTCACCGGTTGCTCCGGCCTTCCACACCGTAGGGAGATCTTTAGGTGCCACCTCACCCGCAAACGCTCTTAACCGTCTGGCAACGCCGGTGACCTCTTTACCCGGCTCGCCTACCACCGGATCGTTGGCGCGAACAATGGTGAAGTGCGCCGACGTCTGCTTTGCCCAGATTCGCTTCTTCGTCGAAACATAGTCTTCAAACGAGTTGTAACGATTCAAGTGGTCCTGTGAGATATTGGTGAGAACCGAAATCACCGGGCAGAATTCTCGAACCCATTCCAGTTGAAACGAAGAAATCTCTGCGACTAACACCGAGTCCGAATCGGCTTCGTCCGCCGCTTCTGTCAACGGCTTCTCGGTAAAGCCTGAGCCAAAAATGTTTCCGCAGAGAATCGGCTTTTCCCCTGCTCCTTTAAGACAAGCCCAGATCATTGCCGTGGTGGTGCTCTTTCCGTTGGTTCCGGTGATGGCAATGATCGGTGCCTTCGCTATTCGGTAGGCGTATTCGATTTCACCAATCACCGAAATGCCCGCTTCGACGGCCCTTTGCAGAATTGGCGAGCGGCTATCCACAGCGGGATTGACAATAACCTCGGCAATATCCAACTTAGACCAATCGCCGTCCCAACCGAATACAGCCTCCTGTCTTAGCGCTCGGTACTCCTCGATAAGCTCCTGCTTCCCAACCAGCATTTCCGGAGCGCTTTCAAGAAGGACCGTCCTACCGCCTCGTTTTGTGATGGCCCGGGCAACACTTAAGCCAGATCGTCCAAGACCAAAGATCGCGGTTGGTTTTGCCCCTAGCGTGTTTTCCAAATTGGGCCCCCGTTGCCTGCGTACAAGGCCAGTGCAATGAGTGTGCACACCAGTTGAGTTAACGCAAAGGAAAAGACGACGCGCGTCTCGGGCCATCCGGCTTTCTCAAATGCATGATGGATAGGCGTGTACGGGAACAGGCGTCGCTTGAGAATCTTGACCGACGCAATCTGAAGCGGTACGGGAATGAGTTCGGCGATCATCATGAACATCGCAAACGCAAGTCCAACGATCTCGAGCCCGGAAAAAAGGGTCCCCGAGACCGCACCGCGCGAGAAGACAAAGGCGAATAACTGACCAATCACCGCTCCAATGGCAAGAGCGCCCACATCTCCCATGAACACTTTCGCGGGCGGGGCGTTCAGATAGAGGAATGGAATGATTCCTCCAGCAAGGACCGTTCCCGACATCACCAAAAATGGATCTGCCCTCAGCAAGCCAACCCCAGCAAAGAACGCCGCGATGCCAAGAAGGAGAGTTCCGGCGAGCCCGTCTAACCCGTCTGAAAAGTTGTAGGCGTTCGTAAAGAACAGGACTGTGAGAACCACCAACCCGGCGGCGATCGGATCCTTCACGCCGAAATCGTTGGTAAAGAACCACGGGATCGCCGCCACCGGCACCTGCATTGCGAGCTTTGGAATCCACCCGAGTCCGCGTTTGCCGGGCATCAATTTAGGGATGACGTAGTCATCGACGAACCCAATGATCCCGAACAGCACAAGAAGACTAAGCATCGCCCAAACCCGAGCGCTCGATTCGCCGCCCCAGCCTTGAACCCCAGCCACCGTAAGGCCGACCGCCATTCCGATGAGCGAGATGATTCCGCCCATGGTGGGCGTGCCCTGCTTCTTCTGGTGCCCTTCGGGAGCATGCTTGTTGATCGTTTGTCGACTTTTCAGCGCGATGAGAGCGGAGAGGACAGGCTTAGCGGCAACGGCCCCAACCAGGAGACTGATGATAGCGGGGTAAAAAACGGATCCGTTCATGCGGAGAAACCTCTCTCGAGCTCAAGGGCTCGACTCCCTTTGACCAAAATCGCGTCGCCGGGGTGGCTCGCCTTTGAGTCGGTGACCGCCGCTCTTGGAACTCGTGAACATTTTCGGAAAC
>CAZAVC010000013.1:0-14645 GCA_964488265.1 uncultured Fimbriimonas sp. | reverse complement strand
AACGCCTTCAACTATAAGGCGAAGAAGAACGAGCGTAAGCGATGGGGTCACCGCCAGCCGTACACGCAAATCAAGGTCACCGAAGTGGTGGGTGGTAAGTAAATGGCACATAAAAAAGGTCAAGGTTCTACTCGAAACGGTCGCGACTCTAACTCGCAGCGACTGGGCGTGAAGAAGTACGGCGGAGAAGTTGTCCGAGCCGGAAACATCCTCATCCGACAACGCGGTACGCAGTTCCACCCCGGTCCCAACGTGGGCATGGGTCGAGACCACACGCTCTTCGCCCTCATTGATGGTGCGGTGAAGTTCGAGGGTCCGGAAGGCAAGCGACGCATCGCGGTCTACCCTCACCAATAAGAAAAGCGTTCAATCGTTCTAAGAAGCGTCCCGATTAAACCGGGGCGCTTTTTTTATTTTGTTTTGAAATGATTTCTTGTTAAAAGTGCTTCCGTTTTGAAATATCTGTGTCACGATCTCCGTAACGTAGTAGGAATCAGAGTCGTGGAACATGTCATACTTTTCACACAAACATGAGAAGTGGGTGCACAATGCGCTTTGAAGATGCTTTCTACGGATCGGCCACCATCGGAGAACGAGGGCAGGTTGTGATCCCTGCTGAGGCTCGGAGCGATCTCGACCTCAAAGCAGGCGACAAGATCCTGTTCATGCGGCATCCGCTGCACAAAGGCCTGATGGCCTTTAAGGTCGAATCCATCCGAGAGTTCTTAGATGAATTCGCCGCTCAAGTCGAGCGAATGGAACACCATGCCCAATCTCACCAAGAGGACCCGAACGAGGGCTCTGGCGCTGAGATTTCTGAATCAGTCGAGGAGGGATCGACCTCTCAATAGTCATGCAAACGAATTCAACCCAACACAATCTGCGTCCCAATATCCTCGGATGGGCTAGGGTCTGGCCCGTCCTGGGAATCGCGGCGCTTGCCTCTATCTCGACGGCTGCGGACGTGCTCGCCATTGAAGACGCGATCAAGATCGCCGAGAAGAATGCTTTCGGCGTTCAGATTGCAGACGCGGCCATTCTCAAGAGTCGCCAACGACTCAACGAAGTCAACGCCCAACAAGGTTTTCGAGTCTCGACCTCGGCGACCTACCTGCGGTACGGCTTCGAGCAGGTTGCCAACATTGGTGGTCAATCAGTGGTTTTCCAGCCCCTAGATCAAACAACGCTTTCCGGGCAGATCGGATACGTCTTCGACCTCTCTGGCAACGTTCGAAGACAAGCAAACGCCGCGAAGAAAGCTATCTCCGCATCGCAGTTCCAGAAGTCCAGCACGCTGAACGACCTTCGACTTGCCGTGCGACGGGGTTACTACCAAGTCATGCGCGCGCAGAGTCTTCTCAAGGTAAGCGAAGCCAACTTCACGAACATCAGCGCGCAGGTGGTCAATGCGGAGAAGCAAGTTCGAGCGGGTGTCACTGCAAAGATCGATTTGCAGCGACTTCAAGCTCAACAAGCTTCCGCCGAGGCAGACGTCCTCAGTGCGAAGAACGGAGTGAAGCTCGCCAAGCAGGCGCTGAACCTGTCTCTCGCTCGCCCTATTGAAACGGAATTCGATGTCGCGGAAGTCTCCGGCGATGTTTCCATTCGTGGTGAGTACGACCGGTTGATCGAAGCCGCCGAAGTGGTTCGACCCGAGGTTCGGTCGCTTCAGGCCAACATCGAGTCCCTCAAGTTCACGCGACGAGCCACGATGCAATCGCTTGAGCCGTCGTTGAACTTCAATTTGAACTATCAACGAGTCCTTGACCCGGCGGGTCTTAACCCTCAGCGAGAACTCACGACGAACACGCTTGTGCTGTCGATTCCACTTTACGATGCGGGCTCCACTCGGTCCCGCGTGAAGCAGTTCGACCAAGACATCATCACCGCGCAGGTGAATCTGAAGCAACAGCGTCTCGCCATTGCTCAGGAAATCCGAAACGCCTCCGCCAACTACTCCACCGCTCTTGCCCGGCAAGAATCGGCGAGAAAACAAGTGGCGCTGGCGCGCGAAGTCGCCCGATTGGCTCGCATTCGAAGGGATGCAGGCGAATCGACGGTTATTGAAGTGCTCGATGCCGAAGCTGCGCTCACGTCCGCCGAGAACGGACTGGTGAACGCAACCTTCGACATGCTCACCGCCTACGCCGAGCTTCAGCGTGCGGTTGGAAACGACGACTTTGAAGCTGCGGTCAAAGAGGCCGCCCAAATAAAGGAACTTAAGTGAAACAAAGACTCTTCCGAATTGCTAATCCTAAAGGATTCTATGCGGCTTTGCTGGCTTCGATGGTTCTCCTGTCGGTGGGCGGATGTGCTGACCGAAAGGCCCAAGCAGATAGTAAGCGAACCGCCGAAGTTGTAAACGATCCTGTAAAAGAAGTCTCCGTGACGGTCACGAAGACGTCGTCCATAGAAGAAGTGCTGACGGTCAACGGCAGCCTCGCTACGGACAGCGACGTCACGGTGGGTTCCAAGAGCCCCGGCAAGATCCAGTCTGTGTTTGTCCAAGACGGAGATCAAGTTTCCGCCGGACAGTTGATTGCGACCATGGACATCTCGAACCTGCTGGCGCAGCAAGCCCAGGCAATGGCTCAGCTCAAGGCCAGTCAGGCACAACTCTCACAGGCTCGCAACAGTGCACGGCTCGCACCTGCTCGCACCGATGCCTCGGTGCGACAAGCGGAATCAGGAGTGCGACAAGCTAAAGCTCTGCTTGCGAAAGCCGAAGCGGGCGCTAGATCGGAAGAGAAGGCTCAAGCTGCGGCAAACGTTGGCTCTGCAAAATCCAACTTGGAAACTCAAAAGCGCGAGCTGGAGCGAGTTAAAACTCTCGTCTCTGAAGGTGCTCTCCCTGAGAGTCGATTGGATCAACAGCGAAACGCCTACGAATCCGCGCTATCCCAGTATCAAAGCGCCATTGAGGCACAAGCTATCACCGCTAACGTAACTCGACCAGAAGATCTGGCGAGTGCACGCGAGCAAGTACGCCAAGCCGAGCAAATCCTTGCTTCGGCAAAAGCAAGCAAGAAGCTCGATGTGACGCTTGACGACCAGGTTGCCGCGGCTCAGGCACAGGTAGAGGCTTCTAGAGCCGCACTTGGCGTGGTTCAACAGTCGATCCGAGATGCTCAAATCAGCGCTCCGATCTCCGGAAAAGTCGTTGGTAAGCCAACACTGGCCGGGACCGTTGTTGGTGCGGGCAATGCGATTGTCCGGCTGATCGGTTCCGCGGGTGTTTTCTTCGAGGCGGAAGTGCCTTCGGAAGAGCTGGCGAAGGTCCAACCTGGCACGCTGGTAAAGGTCGCGGTCGACGCCTATTCGGATCGAACGTTTGCGGGCAAGGTCGCATTCATCAACCCTCTCGCCGACTCCGTTGGCCGACTCTTTAAGGTCCGCGTCCAAATCACGGGTGGCGAGCAAACGCTCAAACCGGGCATGTTCGCCAAGGGTGAGATCGTTACCAAGGCCGTTGCCAAGGCAGTGGTGCTCCCAAGTAGTGCCGTCGTTCGACGTGGATCTGAGGTCTTCGTGATGGTTCTGGAAGGCGGAGTTGCCAAGAAGATGCCTGTGAAGACGGGGATTATCAAGAACTCTCTCGTACAAGTCATCGGAGTTCCAGAGGGCGTGAGCGTGGTTGTGAACGGTCAGGAAGATATTGTCGAAGGCTCCAAACTTCGCGTCGCAAAGAGTCCGTCGGAAGGCGCTGAGGGCGCTGCCAAAGGCTAAGAAAGAAGAGGTCTTTTCATGACAAAACTTGCACTACAAAGGCCGGTCTTCATCTTCATTTTGATGTTGATGGCAATTCTGGGTGGCTTGGTTTCTTACCAATCCATGCGGAAAGAGCAGAACCCCGAAGTGAACTTTGGAACGCTCACGGTAACCACGCTCTACCCGGGCGCGGGTCCAGACGACATCAACCAGCTGATTTCTCGAAAAGTGGAAGAAGCGGTTGCGGGCGTCAATGGTGTTCGCGAAGTTCAGGCGACCTCTCAAGAGGGCGTTTCGACCGTAATCATCACCCTCGAATTAGGCGTCAACTCGGATAACGCGTTGAACGAGGTTCGAACGAAGGTTGACGGCATTCAAAACGACCTTCCCAATGATGCGCGTAAGCCCGTCGTCACGAAGTTCGACAACTCCGCTCAGCCGATTCTGACCCTCGGTATCACGTCGACCAAACTCAACTCTCAGCAGTTGCGAGACTTGATCGACGACAAGATTCGAGACCGATTCACCCAGATTCCTGGCGTGGCATCGGCAGCTGTTGCGGGTGGCGACATTCGCGAAGTCCAGATCCGAATCAAGAAGGACAAGCTCATGCAGTACGGCGTCGGTATCACCGATGTTCTGAATGCAGTCACGGGCGCGGCAGTAAACACGCCATCCGGAAAGTTCGTCTCTGGTGATCGGGAGTTCACAGTTCGCGTTAAATCGGACTTCACGCAGGCGTCCGATGCGGAGAAGGTTGTCATTCGGGTTCAGAACCCGACCAACCCTCAGGCAAAGGCAAACCAGATTCGATTGACCGACGTTGCCGAAATTGTTGACTCGATCAAAGAGCGCACCCAGATCACGCGTCTGAACGGTGAGGAAGCGGTTGTTGTCAACATTCAGAAGACCAAGGAAGGCAACTCGATAGAAATCACGGAGAAGCTCAACGAGATTCTTCCTGAGATTCAGAAAGAGTACGGTCTGACCATCACAAAGACCTTCCAAGAGGCAACCCTCGTTGAAGAATCCCTGACCGACGTAACGTTCGCGCTCGTCTTCGGCATCATCCTCGTCGGCATTATCGTCTACATCTTCTTGCACAACTTCCGGGGAACGTTGATCGTCTCCCTCGCGATTCCGACCTCGATGATGGCGGCCTTCATTGCCATGAAAGCGGCGGGATTCACCATCAACACGCTCTCGATGCTTGCGCTTTCGCTCGCCATCGGTGTGTTGGTAGACGACGCGATCGTTGTTCTTGAGAACATTTATCGCCACTTGAAGATGGGTGAAGACCCGAGCGAAGCGGCGCTTAATGGTCGGCAGGAAATTGGTATCGCTGCGCTGGCGATTACGCTCGCTGACGTTGTCGTGTTCTTGCCGATCGGCTTCGCGGGTGGTATCACCGGACAGTTCTTCAAGCCTCTCGCGCTGACCTATGTCTTCGCGGTTCTCTTCTCGTTGTTCGTCTCGTTCACCCTCACTCCGCTGCTTGCGGCGCGATGGTATCGAAAGGGCGAAAATGTCGAGCACTACGAAAAGGGCTTCCCGGCATGGTTCGAAAAGCGATTCCATCGCTTTGAAATGGCGTATCGACGCGGCCTTGAGCGTGCGCTTAAGAATCGCTGGCTAGTTTTTGCGGGCGGAAATGCTTTGCTCGTCGCGGTCTTCATCTTCATCGGTGGAAGCGTTGCGGGCGCAGCAGGCGGGCCCCGGGCCGGATTCCAGATGGGCATGCCCATGTTTGGAATGGCGGTTGTGATCGGGCTAATTGCCTCCTTCTTCAACCTGATTTTCTATCGACGCCGAACCCTGCGACCGTTTTTAGGGGGAATCCTCCTTGGACTCCTCTTCCCGATCGCGGGAATGTCCGGTGCGGCTTTCCAAAACTGGAAGCAAGATCAAGTGTTCAAGTTCTCGTTCTTGCCTAGCACGGATGCAACCCAGATCACGGCCGCAATCGAACTCCCGGTTGGAACGAACCTTGCCGAAACAGAGAAGGTCACGCGAATTGTCGAACAGGCTTTCGTGAAGCACCCGGACATGAAGTTCACGGTCGCAAACGTGGGACGACAGTCTGGCTCGAGCTTTGGTGGTGAAACCAACGCGACCAACTTCGCGGAAGTCGTTGGCACGATGTACGAAAAGGAAGCACTCCTTGACCGAATCAGCGGTGCCAACAAACGCGAAAAACTTCGAACGGTGCGGGCGAACTCGATTGTCGCCGACCTTACCCAGGCAGTTGGGCAGATCCCAGGCGCCTCGGTACGAATCGCGGCGAACGCCCGATTCGGTTTTGGTTCGGCCGTCCAGGTCTCTCTCACCTCGGAAAATCGAGAGCTGCTTGAGCAAACCGCGAACAAGGTCCGAGAACTGATCCTTCAAGATAAGGTTCCGGGAATCATCAAACCGGAGTTGAGCTCGAAGAGCGGTAAGCCCGAGATTCGCGTCAAACCCGACTACCGAAAGGCCGCCGATCTTGGCGTCAACGCCAACGATATCGGTAACTCCCTTCGAACGATGTACCAAGGCAACGACGACGTGAAGCTGCGTGTCGGTGGTCGTGAGTACGCGGTTCGAGTGATGATGGACTATGCGGATCGGGATCAGCGAGAGACTCTCTCGACCGTTCCCATCAAGTTCACGCAAGGGAATCCCGTGTTTCTTTCGACGATCTCGGAGTTGAACCCAACCCCCGGCTTGTCGAAGATCACGCGACGAAACCGCGCAGAAGAGATCATCGTCAATGCAGACTTGCTTCCCGGTGTGGAGAACGGAACCGTTAACGCGGCTCTCAAGACCTACCTGGAAACCAACAAGGTCATTCCAGAGGGTGTCAACTTCCGGCTTCTTGGACAAGCCGACTCACAGGCTCGCGAATCGGGCTTCTTGGTCAGCGCGTTCATTACGGGAATCCTGCTGGTGTACTTCGTTCTTGCGGCGCTGTACAACAACTGGCTCTATCCGTTCATCATTCAGTTAGCGCAGCCTCAAGCGATGGTGGGAGCGTTACTCGCGCTGATCATCACGGACAAGGCGTTCAGCCTTATCGGCTTCATCGGATTGGTGGCGCTGGTTGGGTTGGTCGGTAAAAACGCAATCCTGGTGGTCGACTACACCAACACGCTTCGGGAACGAGGCAGGGCTCGTCATGATGCGATTCTGGAAGCGGGTCCAACCCGACTCCGACCGATCATGATGACGACCTTGGCGCTCCTTCTGGGAACTCTGCCGACGGCACTTGCCATTGGAAGAGGATCGGAATTCCGCGAGTCCATCGGTATCACCGTCATTGGCGGCGTGCTCCTCTCGACGTTCTTGACTCTCTTCGTTATCCCGGCGAGCTACACCATCTTCGACGACGTCTCGAACATCGTTGCCAAGCTGATGAAGAAGCCTCTGCCGTTTGGCGGGACCGAAGGATTCGTTTCCTCCGCTGCAAAGGAAGGGGACGAGGAACCGGTAACCGTCTCGTAAAGTCGAAACGAGCGTAAAAATAAGGACGGGCCAGAGGCGAACCCTCTGGCCCATACTGTTTATGAGGCGTCGGTTCCGGCTCCGTCACCCATTTTGAAACAACTCCTGCAATCGACATCCATGCGACTCGCCGTTCTTTGCGGCCTGCTGTTGGGACTAAGCTACTTGCCCAACCTGCGGTGGCTTGCTATTGTCGCCGCGATCGTAGGAGGTGTAGAAGCCGTTCCTAGCACCTTCCACACGCTTCGAAGAAGGGAACTGGACGTTGAGTTCCTGATGCTTCTCAGTGCGGTCGGTTCCTTACTGTTAGACCGTCCTCAAGAATCCGCAGTGCTGATGTTCCTTTTCAGCCTCTCCCGGGCGCTGGAATCGTTCACCCTGGCGAGAACCAAGAATGCGATCGAGGCGCTGGTGGCGCTTCGACCCGCGACCGTCGTAATCCGAACCCCCGAAGGTCAAAAGTCGATCCCTGTTGAAGACGTGGCGATGGGCGACCTGATCTTGGTCCCGCCGTTTCAGGCGTTTGCCGTCGATGGTTCGGTGTTGGAGGGCGAAGGATCAGTGGACGCCTCCGCACTCACGGGCGAATCGAGACCTGTTTCAGTTGAGGCGGGTTCCAAAGTGCAAGCGGGTGTACGAAACCTCGACTTTGGATTGGTGATCAAGGCGGAATCCACAGTCGAGAACAGCACGCTGTCCAAGGTCATTTCCCTGGTCGAAAATGCCCAACAGAACAAAGCTTCGGGCGAAAAAATCAGTGGATGGTTCGGCTCTCGATACACCTGGTTTGTGCTGCTCGCATCCCTGCTCATGCTCACGGTAAAGCTAGGGCTAGGGGTGCCCTTTCAAAAAGCGGCTTACGCCTCGCTGACCTTGCTCGTGGCGCTCAGTCCTTGTGCTCTCGTGATTTCGGTCCCGGCGGCAACCCTCAGCGCGCTTGCCTGGGCCGCCAAAAACGGTCTCCTCATCCGGGGTGGCGAATACATTGAGCGTGCTGGAGAGATCAAGACCATTCTGTTGGATAAGACCGGAACTCTCACCCGAGGTCGCCCGGTGGTTACCCAGGTCCTCACCTTTGGTGCGCTCGTTCGGGATGAAGCCATTTGCGCGGCGTCGAGTCTTGAGTCTCAAAGCGACCACCCCGTGGCGCTCGCGATCATTGATGAGGCGCGAAAGCAGGGCTGCATGGGGGTGGAACCAACCGAGGTTCAGGTCGTTCCCGGAAAGGGAATTCGAGGAAATGTCCAAGATTCCTTCGTGGAGATTGGACAAATCACGATGTTCCCCAATTCTCTCCCTGAAGGGGTGGGCAAGGCGGTACAAGAGGCGTTTGAACGAGGCGAATCGACCACCGTCCTAAGAGTTGCGGACCGATCCGGTGTCGAAAAAGGATTCGCCGTCATCTGTCTGGAAGATGAATTGCGAAGCTCGGCAATTGACAACCTCGCCGAATTGAGGCAGCTTGGCGTGACCGAGATTTCGGTTCTAAGCGGAGATTCCAATGGAGCTGTCGCCGCTATCGCTAAACGAGTCGGAGCGGACCGTTTCTTTGCCGAAACCCTGCCTGCAGACAAAGAAAGAATCATCGCCGAAGCGAACGCGAAGGCTCCCACCATGATGGTCGGCGACGGTGTGAACGACGCCCCGGCGCTAGCAAGGGCAAGCGTGGGCGTGGCGATGGGCGGGTTGGGCTCCGATATCGCCATGAACGCCGCCGACGTGGTTCTGATGAACGATCGTCTGGAGTTGATACCCACGCTCATCAAGTTGGGGCGGAAAACAAAGGCCATCGTTCGCGCCAATCTCATTTTTGGCGGAGCCGTAATTGGCGTGCTGACCTTGGGGGCGACGCTCGGAATCCTGCCGCTGCCGGTTGCGGTGGTCGGTCATGAAGGCTCGACCATCATCGTGATCTTGAACGGACTCCGACTTCTCGGCGGAGTCCGTTCAAAGAAGTGAAGCGACTACTCCGTCTCTAGAGTGAGCTTCGGCTTGTTGGCGTCCGTCTCGGCGTCTTTGCTGAAGACCTTATACATCGACTTCATCCCAACCTCGGCAACGTCAACCTTGGTGCAAAGAGCAAGATAGACGTCTCCGCCAGACTTGGCCGCTGCCGAAACGTATTCGTAAAACTCGGGCTTGCCGAGATCGATCACGATTTGGAAGGGCTTGTCGGCAGAAAGGTTCTCTGCCCAACCGGTTCCAAAAATCTTCTCGCCGTTTGGTTGGACCTTGTTGACTAGGTCGTAAGACCACGCTTTTTCCTCGAAAGTGCCTTTCAGACCGTGCACCTGAATGGGAAACGCCTTCGAGAAATCCTTGTCGTAGCCTGGACCGGCAATATGGGTCAGCGTTAGCTTCGCCCCTTTAAGCGACTTGAGGTCGGCGGGTACCTTAAAGCGTAAGTACGAATAACCGAAGTCGGTCGTATCGACGGCGTCTTGGGCTACCGCTCGCCCACCCGAACCCCAAACTCGAAGATATGCGTCTTTGCTCGGGTCTCCGGCATGCGGATAAACCCAAACATCATCCGTTGGCTGAAGTTGGAGCGTAGAAGCGGCTAGGGCCAATCCTGCGACAAAAACCATAACTTCATCATACTTTCAGGAAGAGCGCTTCCCCGAGTGCAGACTCCATCGTTCCGTTGTCTTAGACAAAAGATCGTCAACGCTCGAAAGCCGTTGAATTAAGAAAGACCGTGGCTGCAAAAGAACTGCGTGCGTTAAAAGTGTTGGAATTTCAGGCGATCCGAGATCGCTTGGCTGCGCACTGCCAAACCGAAACTGCGGCCGATCTTGCCCTGGATCTCCAACCTCTCTTCGATTCTCCAAAGATCTGGAGCGAGCTGAAGAAGACAAAAGAGGCTTACGACCTTCTGGGACGATCCACTCCGCCAAACATTCGGGCCGGATCGGAGATTCGAGATTCCGTGGGTCGGGCAGGTAAGGGCGTGATCCTTGGGGGCAAAGAGCTTTACGAGGTCGGGCGAGCCCTGGAAGCGATCCGCCTGATGCAGACGTTTATCGCAACCGTCCCCGAGATCGACCCGGAAGCGGAAGAAAGATCGACAGCGATCGACGTGACCGAGCTCAAGCGAATCGCAGCCGCGCTTGTGCCGCAGCCAAAGGTTGAAGACAGTCTTCTGTATTGTTTGGAACCAGACGGGACGCTCAAGGATTCGGCCTCACCGGAACTCTCTTCACTGCGAGCGAAGAAAAAAGCGGCGGTCGGAAAAGTGCTGGAGCGGATTCAGGCTTACACGACGGGTAAGCAACGTGAGCTCCTGAGCGACCCTATCTACACCGTCCGCGACGGTCGATATGTGATCCCGTTGAAATCGGAGAATCGGGGGAAGATCAAAGGCATCGTCCACGGGGCAAGTTCCACGGGGCAGACCATCTTCCTGGAGCCTCAAGATGTTCTCGATGCGGCTAACCACGTTCGAGAAGTGGAAAGCGCCGAGGCACACGAAGAGCAAAGAATTCTGAAGCAACTGAGCGGTCGCATTGGCTCAGTGGCGGCGCCTCTGATCGGTTCGATCGATGCGCTCACGCAACTCGACCTCATCATCGCGAAGGCCAAACTGGCATACGAACTCAAAAGTTCGTTCCCCGAAACGAACCAGGGTGAGGCGTATATCGAGTTTGAGCAAGCTCGGCATCCACTGCTGGATTCGGACACGGTTGTGCCGATCTCGGTCGGCGTCGGGAAGGGTAAGTCCGTTCTGATCACCGGTCCCAACACTGGCGGTAAGACGGTGGCGATTAAGACCGTAGGGTTGTTTGTCGCGATGTTGCAGTCTGGTCTGGCGGTACCCGCAGCCCACGTGAAGTTTGCCCCGTTCTCGCAAATTTGGGCCGACATCGGCGACGAGCAAAGCATTGCCCAATCGCTCTCGACCTTCAGTGGCCATATCAAAAACATTTCTTCCGCCCTGAATCTCATCCGTTCCGGCTCGTTGGTTCTGCTCGACGAAATTGGAGCTGGAACCGACCCTGCCGAGGGTGCCGCGCTTGCGCGTTCGGTCCTAGAAACCTTCCACGAATCGGGTGCGGCGATCATGGCGAGCACCCACTACGGAGAATTGAAGGTGTTTGCCTTCACTGCCGACGGTTTCCGCAACGCCTCAATGGAGTTCGACACCAAAACGTTGCGCCCGACCTACAAACTGGTGATGGGAGCGGCAGGTGCCAGTCAGGCGCTCAAAATCGCGCAGCGGTACGGCATTGAAGAAGGCATTTTGGAGCGGGCGAAATCGTATCTCACTGATACCGATCGCGACCTGTCGGTGATGCTGCAAAACCTGGAGAACGCCCAAAAGTTGGCACGGAACGCGCAGGCGGAGGCCGACAAAAAGGGAGCTGAACTGCAAAGGCTGCAACAAGAAGCCGAAAAGCGGATACGAGAAGCGGAGGACGCTCGGAAGAGGGCGAATTCTCGAGCCCAAGAAGCCATCGACGGGGCGCTTCGCGACATCCGAATCCAAGCCGACGACCTTCTGGAGAAGGTCAAAAAGTCGGGAGGTGCAGGCATCGATCTTCAGAAGACTCGCAAGGACTTCGAGTCGCTCGACTCGAAAGGAAAGGATCTTTCCGGCAAATTCCGATCCAAGGAGAAGGGGCCAGAGTCGACCGGTCCCGCCGAATTGGCAGTCGGCGACCAAGTGACCATTCTTGGGTACAGCCAGCCGGGCGTTGTTTTGGAACTTAAGAACGCTCGTGATGTGGTCGTGCAGGCCGGGCCCATCAAGATGACGGTTCAGCGGGGCAAATTGACCAAAGTAGAGAAAAAGATCCTCTCCGCTCCTTCCCAGGCGAGAATGCTCTCGAACGCGAAGGCGAACACCGTCGGCACCGAGATTCATCTCCGAAACATGCGCGCTGAAGAGGCAAAAGAGAAACTTGAAAAGGCTGTCGACGATGCTCTCCTTGCAGGCATTCCTTTTCTGAGGGTCGTCCATGGGAAAGGGGATGGAATTTTGAGAAAAGTGACGCAGGATTATCTGAGAGGGCATAGCGACGTGAAACGATATCGTAACGCCGATCCTGCGGAAGGCGGGGAAGGAGTCACCATTGCCGAGTTCTGATTCTGTTCGCGCCGATCTGGTCGCCCGTTGTCGAGAACTGCGCGCGAGGGCTTATGCGCCGTATAGCAACTATAAAGTTGCCGCCATTCTAGAGACCCTGTCGGGGACCCTATTTGAAGGTGTTAACGTCGAGAACATTAGCTATGGGGCAACCGTTTGCGCGGAACGAACCGCAATCGGCACCATGGTCACCGCTGGGGAGCATCGCATTGTGCGCGCCTATGTCGCCACCAAAGACGGAGGAACGCCTTGCGGGATTTGCCTGCAGTCTTTGAGCGAGTTCACCGACGATCCGGCTCACTTGGAGATCATTCTCATTCCTGAGCAAGGTGAGTATTCGGTGACGACGTTAGCCGAACTGGCTCCACGTTTGTTCCGCAGCGCTGAGGTTGTCGCTTCCAACCTAAAGTCGTAGGTTGCGATTTCATCGGAACGCAACCGATCGGCAATTCGTCTGCTAGGGAAGTCGGTTTCTTCTCAGTTGTAGATTGAGGAGCAACGGTTACAATGGAATCCACTGCAATGCAACGTTCGATCTCGCCGCTAAACAATGCTTCCAAGCCCTTCAAATGGGTAGTCCGTGCCGGGCTCCTTCTTGGGCTCGTCACGGTGTGGAACTGTGGAGGCGGCGGAGGATCGACCCCGGCTCCCAATGACCCCATCGCCGGACTCAGTAATGTGCGCATCGAGCCCGTTCTGGTTGCAACAAACAAGCCGATCGATCCGCTGCAAATTTTTGTTGGTGACGAAGTTCGATTCCGCCTTGTCGGGCGCAATGCTGCCAACGAGACGGTGTACGTCAACGTCAATGGTTTCACCTCTACGCCGAGCTCATCGGGCACAGTTGCCACCGATGGGGCCTTCACTCCGGTTGCGGCAAGTTCGCCCTTTAGCGTGCAGGTTTCGGTCGGAACCTCGTCTTTCGCAACTTCCGCCCATGTACGAACGACGGAAGTGATCCTTACCGGGCGGCTGAGAACCCAATTAGGATTTCCGGCGGCGCGGGTCACTTTGCAGTGCCTCAACTCATCTGGGGCGGTCGTCGCCTCGTCGAATGCTTCGTCGGATGGATCCATTCGGATGTCGACCCCCGCTTCTGCAACAAGGCTAAACGTTGCATTCACAACGGCCGACCCTGGGGCAACGATTTACGCCCGACAATTTTTCTACAACGCGTTCGACTACTCCACTCTGATTTCGGGCTGTACGGGGCCACTAGGACCTCTGACTGCAGGTTCGCCCTACGCACTCTTGACCGATGTGGTGGTGTACCAACTCGCCGGTGGAACGCCTCCGCCTCCTCCTAATGGTTGCGGCTAGACCCATGTTTGGGAGGCTCTCCCCCCGCTTTCCTTGGGAAGGTGTAAATACGAGCCTCTTTCAGGGTTTACAAATCTGTTAGATGTGGGCATACTTAGCCCGATGAAGCGTCGGCTTTCTCTCGCCTCGGTGATCGTTCTGGCCACCGTTTTTGGTTGCGCTGGATCGGATACCACAACGGGTGGTCCGATCACCCCAACGTTGACCATTGTCACGGAGCCCCGCGTTGAAGCGGTGACGACGTCGGGTCGTGCGACCGGTTTGCCAGGATTTGTTGATCCGTTGAATATTCAAACGGGTGAGCAGATCCAGTTCCAACTGGTTGGATACACCGCGGACAATGTGCGCGTGGTTCTTCCCGTCAGCGACTGGGGAACCTCGGACGACACGAATACCTTCGGTCAGATCGCCAATAACTCTGGTGTGTTCCTGGCCACGGATCGTCAGTCTCCGACCGTCCAATACGTTCGAGCTCGCTACAACGACAAAGACTTCTTCGCGGAGTACCTCGTCCGTCCTCGAGCCATCCGAATTGGTGGCGCGGTCCTTAGCCAAACCACTCGACTTCCGCTTCGAGGTATCGAATTGCGCTTCTACACCGATCTCGGCGAGGAAGTTGGTCGAGCCCTCACGCAATATGACGGCACCTTTATGGCTGCTGTGCCCAACACGACGGCCTTCTTCCAAGTTAACAACAACACGCTGCCGACGGATTACTTCCGATTGGTACGGTTCAACAGCGACTTGGATGCCGTTATCTCCAAGCCGGCATACATGAACCTTCGGAATTCCAACGGCGTCGCGATTGCGGGCACTCTCCCTGAGGGAATGCTGACCAATCCGAACCTCAAGTACCGCCGATCCGGTGTGGATGAGAGCTGCCAGCCTGGTCTTGCCGCCTCGGTATTCACCTTGGGCGACTACTTCCTTGCCGAGCCGATTCTCTTGGTTCCAACCAATGCAACCGACGATTCCGGCGAAGTTATCGACCCGGTTCTCGTGGCAGAAGGCTGCGAGTAAGTCCCGGCAGACCGTCGACGCTAAAGACCTC
>CAZAVC010000012.1:0-14742 GCA_964488265.1 uncultured Fimbriimonas sp. | reverse complement strand
CGCAAAACTCACAACGACGGAGCGTTCGACGCATATACGGAAGATATTCGGAAGGCAAGATCGGCCGGAATCGTCACGGGTCTACCCGACGCGTATGGTCGTGGTCGAATCATTGGCGACTATCGACGGGTTCCCCTATACGGAACCGCCGCTCTCATCGAGTTCAAGAAGCAAGAGAAGAACTCGCTGGACGGCAAACACAGCTCCGACGAAATCATTCGGGATCGAGAGGAGCTTTCCGAACAAGTTCGAGCCTTGAAAGAACTCGAACAGATGGCGGCGAAGTACGGCTTCGACATCTCCCGACCGGCGATCAACGCGAAGGAAGCCGTTCAGTGGCTGTACTTTGCCTATCTGGCAGCGGTCAAGGAACAAAACGGCGCGGCAATGTCGCTTGGGCGCACGGGCACCTTCCTGGATGTGTACTTTGAGCGCGACCTTGCCGAGGGCACCCTTTCCGAAATCGAGGCTCAGGAGATCATCGATGACTTCGTCATCAAACTTCGCCTTGTCCGGTTCCTAAGAACCCCCGAGTACGACGCGCTATTCAGCGGCGATCCCACTTGGGTGACCGAGTCCATTGGTGGCGTCGCTCAAGACGGACGACCGATGGTGACCAAGACCTCGTTCCGATACTTGCAGACGCTGTACAACCTTGGGCCTGCGCCAGAACCGAACATGACGGTCTTTTGGTCGCCTCAACTTCCGGAAGGATTCAAGAACTTCTGCAGCAAAGTCTCTATCGACACCAGCAGCATTCAATACGAGAGCGACGATCTCATGCGAGGCGCATTCGGAGACGACACCGCTATTGCCTGCTGCGTCTCGGCAATGACGGTCGGCAAGCATATGCAGTTATTCGGAGCCCGAGTGAACCTTGCCAAGTGCCTTCTCTACGCCCTCAACGGCGGAAGAGACGAAGTGTCGGGAGACCAGATCGCCCCTCGATCCATGCCCGTGCTAGGTGACAAATTGGACATCGACGAGGTGATGATTAAGTTCGAGCAGACCATGAACTGGCTCGCGAAGACCTACGTCAACGCGATGAACTGCATTCACTATATGCACGACAAGTACGCCTACGAACGCATTGAGATGGCTCTGCACGATTACAATCCGTTCCGATCCATGGCGTTCGGAATCGCGGGCCTTTCGGTGGTGGCAGATAGTCTCAGCGCGATCAAGTACGCCACCGTGAAGCCGATTCGCGATGAAACGGGGCTGATCGTGGACTTCGAGGTCGAAGGCGAGTTTCCGAAGTTCGGCAACAACGACGACCGAGTCGACAAGTTCGCGGTGGATCTGGTGGAGAAGTTCATGCACAAGCTTCGCCAAATTCCCACCTACCGAAACGCGACCCACACCCAGAGCGTGCTCACCATCACGAGCAATGTGGTGTACGGAAAGGCGACGGGAAACACCCCAGACGGACGTCGCAAAGGCGAGCCGTTTGCACCGGGAGCCAACCCGATGCACGGTCGAGACAAGCTCGGATTCATCGCCACCGCCCTTTCAGTTGCCAAGCTCCCGTACGACAGCGCTCGTGATGGAATCTCTCTCACTACCAGCCTGGTGCCATCCGCACTTGGCAAGGTGAAAGAAGAGCAGATCAAGAATCTCACCGCCACGCTGGATGGCTATTTCAGTGCCAAGGGCTTCCACATGAACGTGAACGTCCTGAATCGTGAGATGCTTCAGGACGCCATGGAGCACCCCGAAAAGTATCCGCAGCTCACCATTCGCGTCTCTGGCTATGCGGTGAACTTCGTGAAGCTGACTCGTGAGCAACAGCTGGACGTGATCAACCGAACCTTCCATGAGCGGGCTTAAGCCCGCTCATGGCGAGGGCACGGAGTCGAGCTACGCAACAATGACCAAAGGCTTCGTTCATTCTTACTTCCCGGGCAGTTCTGTCGACGGTCCGGGAGTTCGGTTTGTGCTTTGGCTCAGTGGCTGCGCCTTCCGGTGCCGGTATTGCCACAACCCAGACACCTGGCACCTTCATAACGGAAAAGAGATGTCGGTGGACGAGGTTCTCCAAGTTCTCCGCCCCTACGAGCCCTTCCTTAGCGCCGCGCACGGTGGAGTCACGATCAGCGGCGGCGAGCCGCTGATTCAGCCGGATTATGTTCGAGCGCTGGTCGATGCGTTTCACGGGGAAGGGTTCCATGTCGCGTTGGATACCAACGGGTTTTACGGATCAAAACTTTCTGACGGGGACTGGGAGAAGATCGACCTCACGTTGCTCGATATTAAGTCGTTTGATCCGGCAATCCATCTGGAAGCGGTCGAACAGCCTGTCGCGCCCGTTCTGGAGACGGCGCGACGTTTGGCCGAATTAAAGAGACCAACCTGGATTCGCTTCGTACTTGTCCCGGGACTCACCGATCAACCGCACAACGTGGAAGGTCTTGCCGATTTCGTTGCCACACTTGGCAACGTTCAGCGGGTGGAGGTCCTTCCCTTTCACCAAATGGGGGCCTTCAAGTGGAAGGAGCTAGGTCTGGATTACAAACTCGTAAACACCCAACCCCCGACTCTTGAAAGCATCTCTTGGGTTCAAGAGGCGTTTCGCAGTCGAGGGTTGGAAGTGGTCTAGCGAGGTTATCGGTCGCGGACGTCGGCGGCGCGGACTTCGATGTCGCGGATTAAACCGGGATCGCCGGAGAGGTTCACGAAGCGTAGGTATCGCACCCGGCTCAGGCTGCCGAAGTAGGTCATTGTTCCGGGCACGTAAGGCTTCAGCGCGACGCTTTGATGCTTCAGAGAAAAGCCGGCGTCGAACTCAACCGCGTACGTGAGAGCCTCCTCCACTTTATCGCCCGTGTTGTAAGCCAAGATGGCGTACTTGTTTGGAAGTTGATCCCCTTTCAGCGTGATCGAAGCGATGGTCCGATCTCGACCAAGATCGATCTCAAACCAGCCGTCCTTAACGTTCTTCCAGGTGTACTTCGTCTCCGGTTGCTCGTCGACCAGGCTCACCAATTGGGCCGGGAACGACTTGTTTGAGTCAGTCACCGTTTTGCCTCTGGCAAGGTTGCCTTCCAGCATCGGGGCTCGCGGGAGGTTCACACGGAAATCGAAGAACGCCGCGCTCACGGTTCCTCTCGCCGCCGCATCGGTGAGTTGGTAGCCTTTGAGCTCGTTGCGTTGCACGTAGCCGTTGGACTCCACGTCCACATAGATGCGGCGATGGACGAAGTCGTGATCGACCTCTTTGGGGAGATCGACCAAGGAAAGGTTGCCAAGTTTGTCGGTCACGCCTTCCGCATCGGGTGCAGCATCTGCCGCTGGGAGGTCGAACAACGGACTCTTAGTGCCGTAAATGCGGACCTTCACCCCTTCATATCGCTGACCGGGGGCGTCGTTGAACCTCAAGAAGTTGATGGGCATGAGACGATGCTTGCCTTTGTTTAGAAAATCGACGTCGCTCCAAGCCAACGGGCCAAAGGTGGACAACTTCATGATGTCGAATAGCGGATTCGGCCACGGTCCGGTTGGGACCATCATCGACGACATCAGCTGAACGTCGGATCGCGTCTCGCCATATCCTCCAACACCCGGGAAGAGGTCGTCCATGATGCGAGGCGGAACCTTGGGTGAAGTGAGACCGAGTGCGCTTAGGACATCAAAGGTTTTGTTGAGCGGCTCGCCGGAAAAATCCGGAAGGACTTGAAACTCGACGCCGGACGTCGCGATCGAATACCGGCTCTGAGCGAGGGCGTTCTGATTCCAAGCCTCAGCCACCACTGCAGTTGCGGGAATCGACCGAGTCTTTTCCGACTGAACCCAACTAAAAGTCTCAATCGACTTGTCCGAACCGTCGGCGAACACGGCGAGGCGCTCTTCCAGCTTGCTCAGACCGTCGGCGGGTAGGCCGTTGAAGGTAGCGACGTACGTATTTCCGTCTTTCTTCTCGGCGGGAGCAGTCACCGCATCTCCGACCGACTTGATCCACTGAACCTTCAGGCCGGGTCTTTCGATGACGGACCAGATTCGAACTTCAAAGTTGTTGCCGGCTGTACGCTTGACCCCCGTGATCATTGGTGGGGCCGCGAGGCGCTTGTTGTCGTTGGTCGACTCCATCTGGACAGCCAGCTTCGGCTGCCCAATTCTTCCGGTCGAAGCCCAGAGATAGGTGGGTTTTTCGGTCTCAATGGCGAGGCCGTAAGCGGTTTCAGGCCGCTCGTAAGCTTCCTGGATGGCAGAAGTGAGACCGGAGATGATGATCTCGCGCCCCTTCACCTCAACTTGTGTATTCAGAAGCTCGGCGTCTTCGGGTCCGAGTCCGGCGGTAGACCATTTCCGACCTTGGTTGTCGCGGGTGTTCCAGGTCGCCCCAAATTTGGGAGGCGGAACAAGTTTCCCAGCATCGTTCTTGACCGGAGCAGGCGCGTTTGGATCGTTCACTGCATCGACAGGTGGCTGTAGCCACTGCTTCTTCACGCGATAAACCTTCACCGCACCGGGGTCGAGGTTTTCATCGTCAGCGCTCGTGAAGGTGAGGGTGGCTCCGGTGACGCGAACGTTGGAGACCAACCTGTGAAGCAGGCGAAAGTCGATAAGAAGCTTTTTGCCCGGACCAAGCGTGTTGACGAACTTGTTGGGCTGGGGAAAAGCGGGGTTTGCCTTGTCGATCACCGCTTCTCGAACCGCCCAGTACCCCCGGTTGAACGCTCCGGCGAACATTGGGGTCGCCTCAAAAGCGGGTGCGCTTCGGTAAAGCTCCGCAATGGAGAGCGCAGGACCCACCATGACCTGAGGCTGATCTTGATTTCCTGCCCCTGGACCGAGCGAAATCGGGGCGAGTGAAGTCGCAACCATCCATCCTGTCAATCCAAGCCACATCATGTCTGTAAACCTTACCGGCTACGCCGCCCGGTCTGGACAGCGTAGCCGGAGACTTCCTAGAGCCTCCTCATACCTAAACGTCCGGGTGAGACAGGTCGTTTCTGGAGCGGCTTATTTCTTGGCGATGGTTTGCTCGACGATTTTCTTCATTGCGGCGTCAACCTCGGTGGCAACCGTCTTGATATTCTCACCTTCGAACATGGCCCCAAGGAGCGCGGCGTTCATGGAGTGAACAACCACCGACTTCTTGCCTTTAGAATCGGTTCGCTCCGTAACCGCGATCCGGCACGGCAACATCGAAGCAATCCTCAAATCATCGGCGAGCGCCTTGTAGGCATGCCCTGCTGAACACACCCCCAAGATAACCGTCGGCTCCACGACAAGTTGCTTGTCGGCGAGCCGCTGTTGCAGGTCGATTTCAAAGACAATCGACATCTTGTTCATCGGTACAGCCGCCTTAAGTCTTTCTAGCGTGACAGCAAAGGAGTAGGGCGATTCGGTCAACCTCTCCGGTCGCTGCTCCAGTGGAAGCGTGCCGCCGGTTGCGGCGCTTGGTTGTACAGGAGGCCGAACGGCATCCTCATTTTGGTTTGATACAGCAGACATAAGAGATAAACCGATCATTGCAGCCCACATAGTTTGTTCACGCTTTGCGAGACGCGATTAGGCTTCGACAGGGGCAACTTTGGCCTTTTCCACGGCAGCCTGAATCTTTTTGACGAACTCCGCCGGAGAGGCACCACCCGCGAAGGCGTCGACCACGCGATTGCCCTTCATGGTCACGAAGGTTGGGATAGAACGAATACCGAACGCTTCCGAGATTTTGGGTTCTTCATCCACGTTGACCGCCAAGAAGACCGCGTCCTCGATTTGCTCTGAGGCAGAAGCGAAGGTGGATTTCATCTGGCGACACGGGCCACACCACTCCGCCCAGAAGTCGATAACGACAGGCTTGTCTGAGTTGATGACGAGTTCTTCGAAGGTAGCAGCGGTAAGTGCGGTTACCTTGCCGTGACTGTTTTCCATATCCAAGAAGAGTTACGTCTCGGCGGAAAAGATTCGCGCATCGTCAAATTTTCTCAAGCCGCTGGCGAAGAGTGCCAATGTTGAATCCAACGGCGCGTGCCAGGAGCAGGATCTCCTTCACCACGTGGAGTTTGGGATCGAACTTGCCTAGCACCTGGGGTCGCACCACTACGGTCGTGTCCAACCTTCTTGCCGCCGAGTCTCGAACCTGGGCGCGAATGTCGTCGGCCCACTTTCTTACCGAAGTGCCGCTGTACGCCGCCTCGCGAAGGGTCGTCGCCGAGACCGGATAAAGGGATACCCCTTTCGGATGCGATCCTTTAGGAGCGCTCAGAAACTTGAGAGTCTCGGACGGCCAAATGGCCTCTTTTGGCCAAGCGCTTTTTGCGGCAATCCCAAGCGGTTTGTGCCCAAGTTGCTCGAAAGCAGATTCGGCTTCATCCCATCGCTCGGCATCGCCGGGATGCTTACACAGCCAATCGAGGGCATGCCCCTCGTTTAACACCGTGTCCGCAGTCGCTGGGAACGCCCTTAGAACCCGCGTTGAGGCAAAGAAGTGCATCACATTCCCGGTTTGTCGAGAGAGGTCGATGAGCCTCAAGAACACGGCGGGCTCGCTGTGACCGTACTCCAACGCGTCGGGAGTATCCCACGGCACGTAGTCGAGGTCTACGCGCAGACAAAATTCGAACTCGTCCGATCGCGCCGCCACTGCAATATCTAACCTGATTTGTTCGGCGAACTTGATTTTGTTCCGAGAACAAGGGGATCAAGAATTGCTCATTTGACGTCCAATTTCGTGACCCTAGTTAATGTACGGGCCCCAAATTTTTGCGGGTTCCTTACAATAGGGGCAAGCATTTATGCGAGTGGCCGTTGGGGGCCACCGGGAGGCTACTTTGTTAAATCGATCACAGTCACTTTTATTGGCGCTCAGCGCTGCCCTCTCCCTAACCGCTTTTGCGGTTTCCCAAGTAAGCCGGGAGTCGATTCTCGACTCCACGAAACTAAGAAACTTGGCGAAGTCTCGTAACAAGGGTCAAACCTCCCGGTTGGGTCCTATCGCTTCCATGATTCCTTCTCGGATGAACGAGGTGGTTCCGGGTCAAATCCTTGTGAAGGTCGCACCCTCAAAGGCGGCGACCTTTAAGGCAGACCGTGATCGAGGCGCGAAAGTATTGATGCCGCTGCGGTTGGCGGAAAGCGTTCAAATGTCGTTCGCGTCAACCATCGCAAGGTCTGGCTGGACGCTCTGGACCGTTCCAAACGTTGTGGACACCGTAAGGCTTGCCCAGCAGCTCAAACAGCAACCTGGAATCCTCAACGCCCAGCCTGTCAACAAGACTTATCCCCTTCTTGTGACTCCTAACGATCCGGACTTCAATGCCGAAGAGCGGGACGAGACCTACATTCTCAACTTTGGTGAAGAGGATATCTGGTTCCGTCGAGACTGGCACATCGGTGACACACGATCCTTTGAGGGCTGGTCGGTTTGGCCGAATACTTGGTACACCGCCGCCAGCAAGCCGCGAAACGCTCCTCTGGTTGCGGTGATCGACACGGGTACCGATATCACCCACCCCGATTTTCGCAATGCAGGAAGCACGTCCACGGATTCCGCTTCTGGTGGTCAAATCGACTACTCGCTGAGCAAGCAGTTCATCCTGGGCGAGGTCGCCGAGTCTGGAAGTCCGATGGATGCCCACGGGCACGGTTCGCACGTTGCGGGTCTCGCGCTCGCAGCGGGCAACAACGGTTCGTACAACGGTCGAGGCCTGGTCGGAAGCGGCTACGGCTGCCGAGGCATGATCTTACGCGTCTTCGACGATAGCGGTAACGGCACCGACTCTGACGCGGCGGCAGCCATCTACTACGCTGCCGACAACGGCGCCAAGGTGATTAACCTCTCGCTTGGAACGCGAAACTACTCTCAGCTCTTCCAAGACGCTTGCACCTATGCGTGGCAAAAGGGGTGCCTGATCATCGCTGCTGGAAATGAAGACGGCGGCGGTGGTGGCGATCTCGGTCCGATCTACCCAGCGGCCTGTTCGGGTGTACTGTGCGTCACCGCGAACGGTCCCGATCAGATTCCGGCCGTCGGAACCTACACGGGCTACGGTCGATATATCGATCTTGGCGCTCCCGGCGGAGACCTCATCCAGTCGACCGAGTACATCATCATCCAGTTTGTGTATGGACCCTCGGCAACGTATGACGTTTCCACCACGTTCAACGGCAATCTCTATCCGCCCTACCTGCCGGACTACACCTACCTAGCAGGTACGTCGATGGCGGCTCCAATTGTTGCGGGAGCCGCCGGTCACTACTTTGGATACAAGAACTACGGTCTCGGCGACTTCAGCAACCTTAAGGTGTACCGCGCCCTTGAGCGATCGGCGGATGGCGTGATGGGCGCCCCGTACGGTGGATGGGAGCTGTATCAAGGGTATGGGTCTCTCAACGTTCAGAACCTTATGGAGGAGCAACCGGGTCGAGAAGAACTGGTGGGTGCCATCGAGGGCATTGTCTATCTGGTTGAGACTCCGATGTCCAACGTGCCGGTTTCTTGCCGAAAGGTGGGCAGCACCGGCCCATGGACGAGTACGACGACCGCAGCTGACGGAACGTATCGGTTTGAGGCTCTCACACCGGGCACCTACGACGTGCGTGTTTCGATCTTTGGCAACGTTAAGCAAAAGCGGACCAAAGTCATCGTTGGGTCGGACTACACGGGCCACGATTTCCGAGTCCCGAACGGATCGACAAACTTCTTTGACGAGACAGCGCCTGTCGTAGGTCGATTCACCCTCGGGGCGACGAGCGCGACTTCCTTGACGGCAACCCACTGGGGTTACGACACTGAGTCAGGCATCGACTCGTTCTTTATCGACATTCGCAACTCCACAAACGCTTTCGTGAGTTCGCACGAGATCTACGCGGATGATCCAACGACGACTGTCACGGGTCTGAACTTGGCACCGGGCAACTACACGGCGGTGTACCGAATCACGAACGGCTCCGGGCAAGTGAGCCTCGCCTACCGAGCGTTCACCATCGCGGGTCAAACCACCATCAATGGATCGGTAAGCCTGCCGGGTTACAACGGAGCCGCGAAGCAGTTCACGGTTTCGATTCGAAACCCTGGTTCGACAACGGCTCTCGAAACGCACACGGTGAACGTTGCCAACAACGGCACCTTCACGATCAACACCTCGCGAACCGGAACCTTCGACGTGGCGATCCATGGAGCACCCTTCCTTCGACAATGTTTGTCGAGCAGGACTCTTAGTGGGACAACGAATCTGAGTTTCAACCCGTTCAACGGAGACGTGAACGGAGACAATCTCGTTTCGAACTCCGACTTCTTGCTGCTTCGACAAGCCTGGGGAACGTTCACGGGTGGCACCGGTTACAACGCCAACGCCGACTTGAACGGGGACGGCAACATTGGTAACGGCGACTTCCTGATCTGGCGACAGAACTTCGGAAGAAGCGGTCACAACTAATCTCGGCGTTAAATTAGGATCGGTGAGGGGCCTTATTCACGGTAGCTCGTGATTAAGGCCAAGTATCTTGCCGGTCCTCCGGACCTCCGAGCGAGCGAGGATCAACCTATTGCCACGGCTCCGCCGCTCTTGACCGGTGCGAAGAATCGGGTCGCCGCTGTGATCGGACAGATGCGGAATCTCCCGAGGACCGGAGGACCGATCGCCAGCTCTCTCTGCTTTCGCCGCGGCTCTGCTGTTAGGGTTTTCGTCGTACTACCGAAAACCCCAGGGTTGAACACCCTAGACTGCGATTTTAGTCGCTCCCAGCCTGCCCCGAGGATTGGGAAGAATCGAGACGCCGCTGTGGTCGTATAGATGCCGAATCTCCCGAGGTCCGGAGGACCGGCAAGACTGTTAGCCCAGACCGACTAGGTCTGGGTAGAGGTCGACACCTGAACCCAAGGTCCGGAGGACCGACCAGATACTCCATAGCGAGAACCGCCTGGTGGTGCGCCCCTCTCGGCTCGACCGCGTGAGTCCCACCGCCCGATTGCCTACGGGACGACTTCCAGAATCACTCGCTTGCCGAACGACTCAACCGGTCGGAGCTTCCCTTCGCCAATAGCGTCCGCCATCAGGAAACGCCACTTGGTTCGAATGTCCTCAAAGGCGGGACCCGATTTCTCCTCAGCCGTAAACGGCTTAGGGGTCGAATCCGCATCTCGCGAGATCATCGGCCCAAAGCCCATTGCCTCGAACCAGCGAACCACTTCTGGACTCGCTGGGTAAATGGAGAGGTTCAGATAGACGTGGGTCACCCCCATTTTCTTGAGAGAGGCAATCAAATCGTCTGCGGTTTTCATCTCCGCATAGCCGAACTCGGTGGTGTGACCAGGCGAAGCCCAGATGTACGGTACGTCTAAGAAAAAGCCAAAAACTTCATCATAGAGTGCGACTTTCCCTGACTTCGCAACCTCGTTCAGCTTCTTCGCGGGCTGATAGAAACCCACTTGTCCCGGCACTCTATTGCCCGCGTTATCGGCGAATCCACCCACGTATTCCTCTTCCGTCAACCCGCCCGAGAGGTACGGCATTTTCGGGGTCACCCACATGGTCCAAATGATGCCAAGTGCGAGGAAGCCGTTGACCACGGCAATGCCCTTAAAGAGATTGCCGAGCTTCGCGTGGGACACGGCTGAGCCAAAGGCAATGCAAGCGATCGGCGCGATCGCCAAGATGTAGCGCGACTGCTGGCTTAAGGCAAACCACGCCAAGAGCGTGAGCCCCACGGCAAGAGCCAACTTGCGCTCCATACCAACACTTCCTGAGCCCTTTTGGACGTGATTCGCGGCTCGCCCGGTTTGAAGGACAAGCCAGACCAAGCCGACCATCACCACCGCTCCCAGGGACACAAAAAGGAAGCCGTTGCCGAGGGTCGGTTGTGGATTCGTGAATCGTCCGGGTGCAAGAGCCAAGCCGAACAGAGCAATTCCAAGCGACATCGGTTGTAACGGCGAGGCCCCGATCCCAAAGGTCTTTTGCTCTTCGGTGTAAATCATCGAATGGAAGGCGTCCCAGTTCTTGCCTCCGAGCAGCGAATAGAAGAACGGATAAACCGGGTTCCCGGTCATGACAATGTTCTTGATGTACCAGGGGAGAGCAACCAGAACCGCCAGCCCGATCGGGATTGCGAGGTCTTTCAGTCCGCTCTTTCGCTCGCTCCCTCTCCACGCTAGAAATCCGGCGATGGTAGCGATCCCCAGGGTTTGGATACCCGTGTACTTCGAGCCCAGAGCGAAACCAAGAAGCAATCCGCCGAGGATCGCCCGGTCACGATCCGCTTTGTCGAGTCCTTGGATGAGCAGCCACGTTCCCAGTCCAGCGAAGAGCCCGTGAGCGACATCGATGTAAGCCGTGCCCGACTCCCACATCACCATGGGAATGGTGCAGAAAGTGGCTGCCGACCACCATCCCGCGCTCACCCCGTATCGTTCCCTCGCCAGCCCAAAGATCGAGATGGCACCGAAGACCGTGATCAGCCAGATAGCGGCCTTTGCCGCAAATTGTCCACCAACGATCAGGCCGGGGATGAACAGCATGTCCACCGTGCCCGGGAAGTTGGAGTGGTGAATGTACGAGATGAAGGTGATCTTCCCGGTCTCGAGCCAAATCTTCGGAACCGCTAAGTGATAAGCGAGCGAGTCCCAATCGAGCGGAGTACTGGGCGAGAACACTCCTGCAAGGGCAAGAAGCATCGCCAGGGTCGCGAGGGCGAACGGGACCACGTCCAGCCCTTTCGGACCTTGGAAGACGGGCAGCGGTCGATACTTCGTCTTGATCGTCACCACAATCCCCGCAACGGTCATCAGGATGGCGAGCGCGGGGGACAACTTGAGTCCACCGATAAGACCCGTCGCGAAAATGGTCATTCCGTAGGTTGCTAGGGCAAGCAAGCCGCCCACTCCCACCCTCGCGGCGGTATCGAGGCCCTTCAGCCACTTACCGAAAAGAGGGCTACCACCAACGGCCACCATGCCGAACAGGCAGATTCCAAGAATCCCGGAGATCACGCCTTCAATATATCTTTCTTTCTTGCGGTTAATGGCACACGCGGGTTTCTCGCGCGGGCATAGCTGGGTGTAACCTACTTTCCGTGGCGAAAGCGATGAACGCCGATCCGGTGCCTCCGGTAGGCGGTGGAACGAGGGGAGCGGGAAGATATTGGCGAGTCTTTCGCACGTTCTTTGTCACCTCGTTCACGAGAGAGCTGGAGTATCGGGCCAATTTCATTGCAAAAATTCTCCAGAACCTCACTTGGGTCGTCTTCTTCCTTCTGATCTTGCTGGTGATCTTTGGGAACGCAAAAACGGTGGGAGGTTGGAACCGCGACGAATCTTTCGTTCTTTCGGCGACGATCTTCCTGATGAACTCCATTTGCTCGGCGTTCTTCTTCAGCCTTGTTGAGATTCCTCAACACGTGCGTCAGGGCACCTTAGACTTTATTGTCACCAAGCCGATCGACAGTCAGTTTTGGATCAGCACGCGCAAATTCAACTTCAATGAGATCGGCTCGATGCTGGCAAGCATTGGCCTCTTGATCGTGGCCGTCCCTGCGCTGAAGTCCACGCCCGGCGCGATCCAATGGATCGCGTACTTCGTTGGGGTCTTGTGCAGTGTTGGGTTGTTTTACAGCTTCAACCTCACGCTCATGACCCTTGGAATCTGGCTTGTTCGAGTGGATAACCTTTGGGTTCTGGGCGAATCCATCAACGGCATCGCGAGATACCCGCTAGAGATTTACGGGGTAGGCGCGCAACGAGTGCTCACCTACTTCTTGCCTCTCGCCTTTTTGGCGTACGTGCCCGCCGAACAACTGGTGCGCGGTTTCAATCCAGTAACCATGGGAGTTGGAGTCCTCTGGACTGCGGCCGCCTTGTTCGGGTCGCGGATGTTCTGGCGCTACGCACTGAAAAGTTACAGCAGCGCCAGTAGCTAAGCCGATACGGGCTCGACCTTATTGCAGACCGAACGTCATCGTAACGATGGCGGTGATCGCCTTATCCTTTGCGGTCGTATCGTTTTGACCCTCGGAGAGAATGTCTTGCTCAAACTTCGGCGTGATCTGAAGCGGGCTCATTCTGGCTCCTCGAACGTCGCTGACTCTTGCACCGCTCTTGCTGGCGATTTGCTCGGCTCGCTTTCGGGCGTCTTCTGCGGCAAGGCCAAGAATCTCGCGCTTCTCTTCCGAAATCTTGGTGTAGAGAAACTGCGGCGGGTTCGAACTCATCGGAACGCCACTCGCGATCAACTCCGTTGAAGAGCGCGAAATCTCGTCGACGAGGTCGACTTTAGGAGATTGGACTTCGATATCTTGCGAAATGTCGTAGCCGACGATTTTCCGGAAGGTGTTCTCCGAATAGTCGTTGTTGGCGCGTTGCTCGTACAAGGCGGTGGTTCGGAAGGCTCCTCTTACGATTTCATTGTCGTCGAGACCTTTCTTCTTGAGGTAGGCGACGAGTTTGTCGGAGCCGTCTTTCACAGCATTGTAGGCAGAGGCGACCGTATCGCCACGAACGCCAATGTTGGCGCGCCAGATGATGAAGTCGCTCTTGATCTCTTTTCGAGCCGATCCGGTGACTCGAATCTCTTGCCCCCCGGTACGCGTGCGGATGATCGCGTTACCAAAGAGGTAGGTGGAGGCGATCACCGCGACTGCGATGATGGAAGTGCCGATAATGTTAGTTGGGCGTTCGTTAGCCATTTTGGGTGAACCGTAGTTCACTCATCATAACGCTTTGAACGCCCATCGGTTACGAGGCGATAGGTCTAAAAGCCGGGAAGGTGATCGCGATTACACAATCGAGCCTAAACGAAGGAACTGCCCTGGAGCATTCCTACGATCTCCTTGACCCGCTGAGCGTCGCTAAGAGGGGCCATGAGCACCGCATCGTCGGTCTGGACAACGATGTGGTCTCGAATGCCCACCGCGGTCAAAACCTTCGTCTCAGATTCGTTGTACAAGACGCAGTTGTTCACGTCAGTGGCGACCACGTTACCAACAACCACGTTCCCCTTCTCGTCTTGCTGCAAGGTTCGAATAAGCGCATCGAAAGATCCAACATCGTCCCAAGCGAACCGAGCCGGAACCATGTAGACCTGTTTCGCGCCTTCCATGAGAGCGTAGTCGATGGACTTGTTCTCCAGTTTGTCGAACTCGGCAACCGCGAGTTCCATGTTGCCCGCTTGCAGGGCATCGGCAATGGAGTGACAAATGGTTACGGAGGCAGGCGAGGTGTGCGCAAGCTCATTCAAGAACCCGTCGATGGTCCAGAAAAACATTCCGCTGTTCCAATAGAACCTACCGCTGTCAACGAACTCACGTGCAGTTTGGAAGTTGGGCTTTTCTCGGAATGAGACGACTTTAGAGCCCGTGATCTCCACCGATTCAACCTCGATATATCCGTAGCCCGTTTCGGGTCGTCGGGGAGGAATGCCGATAGTCACCAGTCCGCCACTTCGCTCGGCGATTCCGAGCGCAAATTCAACGTCTTTCCGGAAGAGGTCGGCAGGGCGGATGAGGTGATCGGCGGTCAGAATCGCCATCGAACTCTCCCGCACCCCTTCGCCGTACCGGGCGAGCAAGGTTGAAGTCGCCCAGACCAGACACCCGAGGGTGTTTCGCTTGCTGGGTTCCGCAAAGACGTTTTGCGGGTCCACGAGATTCGCCTGCGAAATCGAATCGGTGAGGTGCGGCGCGGTAGCGATGATCACCTGGTCGTAACCTACCAGGGGCTCCACCCGATCCACTGCTTCGCAGAGCATGGTCTTGTTCGGATCGGTTAATCGAAGCAACTGCTTAGGACGAATTTTCCGTGAA
>CAZAVC010000011.1:0-15192 GCA_964488265.1 uncultured Fimbriimonas sp. | reverse complement strand
ACGGGTGTCCCAAAGTACAAGTCTGCGACGGCCCACTTTGAGTCATGCGAAGGGTCGAAGCTCTTGATGAGCTCACCGAGGTTTCCAGCGGAGTCAGGCATTTGATGCTCAATCTCCGGCAGAGGTTCTTCTTCTTCCTTGATGTAGGCGTCCCGGTCCACCGTCTCACCGAAGAGCTGCTGGAAGAACGTTGAGACCTCACGAAACTCATGGTCTTCGTCGGCTGTCTTTACGAGAGTTGCGGAAGTGGCGACGCAGCGGACTCTCCCTTTGGCCTTCATTCGGCGCTTGACCCGGCGGATGAGCATGGCGACATCTGCACCCCTGCGGCCTTCATAGGTATGGGCTTCATCGAGGACAATGAACTGTAGCGCTTCCGCGTAATCTGGGTTCAGCATCGCTCGGTCCTTTGGCCGGACGAGCATGTACTCCAGCATCTTGTAGTTCGTGATGAGGATGTCCGGAGGGTTGGCCATCATCTCCTCACGCGAGAGGACCTCGCTGTCGAACGGTTCTTCGCGACCATGAATCTTGCGGTAGGTGGCTGCCGCTTCGGAGTCCGTGCGCTCAGTCTGCCCTGTGTACTTTCCGATTCGGATGCCAGTGCCATGAAGGCGAGCTGCCATGTTCCAATACTGGGAATTGGCCAGAGCGTTCATCGGATAGACCACGATTGCTTTGATGCCCTTGGTGCCCCTCAGCCTCAGGCACTGGTCAACTATGGGAATGAAGAAGCAGAAGGACTTGCCGGAGCTCGTTCCTGTGCTCACGAGGTAGTTCTTTCCTGCCGCCGCCGCCAGGATGCTCTGATGCTGGTGCTGGTGGAGGTCGATAAGCGCTGAATTAGGGTCGCTCTCGTTGCGATAGAACACTTTTCGGCAATCAGGATGGAGCACCGCTGGAATCAGATTGGCTAGATTTCCGGCGGGTTTGAAATTCTTTGTGACTTGAACGTAGGGTTCTCGCCAAAGGAGTTCGTCGCACTCGATTGCCTCCCGCACCAGGTCCCGGACGTCCTCTGACCGGATGAGGGAGAAGCTCTCGACATACTTGCGGTAGTCGCGTTTGACATGGTCGAGGACTCTGAATGGGTTCATTCGGAGACCTCTGCTGCAGCCTTCGGCCAAGTAAGCGACAAGTCGAAGAGCTCCCCCAAAGTTGCTCCCGGCACATAGACCAATTGGCCATCTGCGGCTTCGTACCTCGGCAAATTCGGAATCCTGGCCTCAGGAGGGAAGGCTATGTACGGATTCTCGAAGAGAGTGAAAGTCGCCTCCGAGGCACTCCATGCATGAAACCTACGCACTCCGAGCACAGCGATGAGATTCGAGTTCTTGGGACCCTGTTCTCCTAGCCAAACACCATCTAGACCGCGAGTGTTCTCTGTCTGGTAGCGTCCATCAGCTAAGGTCGTTACCGTGACTTGGTCAGAGCCATAGAGCCCATTGATGAAGTCCTCTATATCGGCGCTCCAATTGCAGGCGTTCACAGCAACTACGTACGGCTTGTCGACAGCCGCGTGGTGCTTGACTTTGAACTTCACTGCGGCCCGGATGTCTTCATCGTCTTTGCAGCACACAGCCGCAGGCATGTGAAAAGAGCCAAGTGGTCTATGGTCGGGCTTTCCAAACGATTCTGGTTTCTTGGGAATCGGAATAAACACGATGTTCCATCCGGCGTCTTCGAACACCAGACGTTCCGTCGTGTCGAATCCATGCTCTTTGAACTCCACCAACACTGCATCGCGGTCGAGTTGCTTTGCATAGGTCGCCAGCGCATAGACGATTTGCTTCGCGCTGGGTGCAGCAGGGCCCTGAGCATGAACTGTAACAGCCCAGAAGTATTCCGGCGAAATCAACTTGCGGTCGATGACTGCGTAGACTTGGTTGACGACCGCCTCACGATTCCTCTCTTCATCCGACTGGCCGCGTGCCAGCACCGCCTCAAGATAGAACTCAAAGCCCGATGCAAGTCTGACCAGGAAATCTGGCCGCTTATCGGTCTCGTCAGACACATTAGGGTGAATCTCGACCTCCGCTCCGGCCGCCTTCAGCGCAGCGTGCAGAGCAAGTTCAAACACGGGACTCTCAATGTCGGACTTGCTGGTCACTATCCGTTGCCGCAACTCGTCTTGGTGTTCGGCTGGATACGCCGCGAACCAGGCCTCCAGAAGTTCGCGAACCATCTTCGCCTCAGGCTTCGCGGATGACTGCAGGAACTGGAAGTCTGGTTCCCCGTGTGCCTTTGGGCCTGTCTTGCCTGGGTCGATAGCTGATTCGTCGAAGAGCATTAGGTTTCGTTCCGAATAAAGGTAGTCATTAGTCTACTGTTTCACAGTGGCGCAATTCAATGACAACTATGGGAAGTCCACCTGCTTCCATCTCGTCGTCAAGCCCATCATCATATGGTAGCGATGGAGGGGGTACGTCATCGGCCGCAGGAGGTGCGGCGTTTCCGCCCGCGAGCACGCTACGTAATAGGGGTGTGGAGCCCACAGCCAAGCACAAGTGTCCTCGACGAGCACTCCTCCCCGCGCCCGTCATTGCCTTTCGGGTGAAGTAGCCTCTCGCGGTGTCATCGAGCAAGTCCCAGATGACTTGGTCCCAGTCGCTTCCAGGTGGTGTTGGACGGCTGACCGGAAACGGCCTGCCGGACGTGTTCTGCAGGAGGTTCGCGAGCTCCTTCGCAAGCGGCAGGTCCGGGTTCCTTGACTTGCCCACATCCTTCGCCCAATCGGGAATGGGAATTGCATAGCTCTTGTAGTTCTCGTCGATGAAGTGATATTGCGCCCCTAGGTGTGCAACGGATCCGAGGTTTCGGGACTGCCCAATCAGGGGCGACTTGGCTGTCGAGTTCTTAGCCTGGTTCCGCAATGTGTACTTAAATGAGGCCACGCTGTCATACAGGTCGAACTGGTCATCCGAAGGTAGCGATGCATTCCACTTGCTCCGCTTGGCCTGCAACAGCAAGGCGGCGTTCCAGCATTGTAGTTGCCCATTTTGACCTGGCTCTGTGCAACGGACAATCACCAGCAAGTCGCCAATTTCCACGCTCTTCTTCGTGGTTGACTGCATCGGAGCCCATGTTACGAATGTGGAGGCGTGGCAGTACACGCCGCCAACTTCGACGGTGTAGCCGAGCGGCGAGAGGATTGCGCGAAGACCGGCGTCCCAGCTCTGGACGCCGGTCTTCCAAATGCCATAAATGTAGTCCGGCTCTTGAGGCTTAGCTGTAGTCGCCAGCACATTCGTGATAGCGGCACTTAACCCCGTCTGGAACACCGCCTCAAACGCAGACGGATTAGCGGCCACATGCGCCCACAGCTTCATCCGCGCTCACCAACTCGTCGGAAGGCTTTATTCATGCGACCTCCAGCCGTTCGCGGGCGGTGGACCAAGGTTTGAGCGGAATGGCGTGACTGACGCCAACTGGTCGAAGAGGTTAAGGATGGCTTCCTTCGTTCGGAAGGAACCATGAGCGTCCATGTCCTTCCGCTTCACGATGGGGAAGGTCTCCATGATGTGGTCGACCTCTTCCCGCTGCAGGCCGTAGATATGGAAGAAGGCTGCATCCAGTTCAGCACGGAGCCAAAACCTCCGCTCGTCATTCCACACGAAGGGCGGGCCCTCGTACCCGAGGTCACGCGCGAAGGGCTGCATGTCCACGGCCGTGTAGGTGAGTTCAAGTACCCTGGGCAAAATCCACTCGGTGACAGACTCTTTTGGCGACCAAGAACACATTTGCAGAAATGTATCGGGGGCAGGTATTGGCAGTTGCTTGAGGATAAAGAAGTTTAGGTGGGTTCCGCCTACCGATTGGCGCGCCACATAGTCCAAAGCGAAACTATTCATGGCGGCAGTGAGTAGTGCCGTTAAGACGGGCTTTTCTCTGGTCACCTATGCTCCTCCAGCAGTCGAATGACAACCGCTGTATTTCCGACCCCAACCCCAGGAATCAACGGCGCAATGAGTGTCCGCAAGTTAGTGCTGTTCGTGATATCTCTCACCACAATGTGCCACCCACATGCATTACGGCCGCCGTGTGTCCAAGTCCATAACGGTTGGGCAAGAGCGTGAACATTGTGGTCCGCAAGTCGGTGCTCCGAGTAATGTCGCGGACGACCATCATCCATGCCTCCATCGGATATAGGGAGGATTGGCGAGTGAGACGTTGACGAGGATTGAGCAGATTGTTGTTCGGAAATCGGTCGGCCGAGTGATGTCCCGAATTGCGATTCGGTAGACATTTGTCGGGGGGGGGGGGGTAGCATCATTCAATGGCATTCGGGTTAGCACCTCGTTCATAGCCACCCAATATCGCCCACTGCATAGTTGCTCCGGGTCCGCTTTATCGGCTGCGGTCAGCTCCTCGAAGTCCACTTTCGATTCACCGTTGACCTCGGTAGGAACGCCTGTCGCAAACCGATGGTCGAACTGGTGGAACATCTTAGCTTCGTAGAGTGGCAAGAACACTTCTTCGCCCCTTACAAACACGTTGAGGTCGAGTTCGTATCCCTCGCTTTCCAACTGCTCCCGAGTGCGGAAAAGGCCGGAGTCGTTGGACATGTGGAACATCGTGCCAAAGCTGATGCCCCACGGGTTGCCATCGTCGGCGCCCTCACGGATGAGCACCGGGACCCTGCGATAAATGCCTTTGGTGATTTCCGCATCCCGTCGAGTTCGGAAGACAGGGCAGGTCTTGGTGTTGGGGTTGAGAAGCGCGATGTCCTCCGGGGTCAGACTAAACCGCTTTTCCGGGTCGGTCAGGTCTTGAGGGGAGTGGCAGAAGAAGGCAAACTCAGCGGCCGGAACGGGTGCCTCGAACCCGCTCATCGTAACTAAAGAAAACTTGAAGCGGCTATCAACAGCCTCGAAAAGGGTTCCATTTTCGAAATCAAACAGGCTTACTAGCGTGCATCGTTCGACGATATCCTGGAAGAAGAATTTGGTAGTATCGTCCGTTGCGATGCCCGACGGGACAATGATGCCTGCTCGGCCTTTTGGGGCGATGAGGTTCCGGCTCAGCTCTGCGAAGACGGCAAATGTGTTCACATCTCCCCGGCCACCCAACGGGTATCTGCCGCTTGTCCGAAGGAACGAGCTCTCCCTTTCTGCGTTGCCAGCGGCTTGTTCGTATTCCAGCCAAAGCTTGCTCCCAATTTGGCGTTGCTCATCGATGAGGCGCTTTCGTGCTGAAGCGTTCATTGCGTTTGCAATCACCGGGCTTCGCTCGGCAAAGAACTCACGCTCTTGAAGCTTGACTCGCTCCCAGGGTGGATTGCCGATAACGCAATCGAAGCCGCCCTGGGCTTCCACGTCTGGAAACTCAATCTCCCAGTGGAAGAATCCGAGACCGCTTTCTTCAGGGTCACCGGGAATCGGATTCTTTGCTACTCGCTGTACCTCAAGCGTGAGTGTATCGCCCCAGTAGTTGACTTCGGCAGCATTGAGGTTCTGGGTCTTGATGTCTCGGAATCTTTCTTGAGTCGGCAGGTCTGTTCGCTCATACACTGCCTTTTCCGTCGCTCTCAGCGGCCAAAAGAACGCCGCACACCAGAAGTCAGCTTCGAATCTTCTCCGCTGTGTATCGGGGTCTTTCCGCCAATCCTCGTAGAGTCTTCGCTTTTGCTGTTGTGACTCAACCGTATCCTCGCTCACTTGCTTGAAGCGCAAGTACTTCATGTTGCGAAGTTGCTCGTGGGATTGTTCCCTTGCAGAGAAGAGAGAGCCCGTCGCATCTCGCTCGTCTTTGTTCCGTTTCTTGATTTCTTTTGCGGTGGCAACGTCATCTCCGGTCGCGACACTGAACGCCTCATCTGGAATGGAGTCAGGCCAGCCGATGAACTGAAGTCGCTTGAGGTGCTTTGTCTTCTCTTTTTGAGGCATATTACGGTCGGCGAGGATGACCTCTCTCTCTTTCTGGATGGTGGCTTTTGCGCGCTCGACTTGTGCCTTCAGTGGAACTCCGACCAGGGCATTCCCACAGACAATAACTGGTTCCAAGTAGCTCAGAGGGAGTTCTGGATGAGCTACGTGTAACCAGAGCGTGAACTTGCAGAGTTCGACTGCCATTGGGTTAAGGTCAACGCCATGGATGCACTTGGTGACGACGTCGCGCCTGGCGGCACGGAGCTGCTCGTCGGTAGGTGGTTCGCCGTGGTACCGAATGTCACAGAGCTTAGCGGCGAGAGCATCCATCGCTTGGATGAGGAATGCCCCACTCCCGCACGCTGGGTCCACCACCTTAATGCCTAGAAGTGTCTCTTCTCGGATGCCCTCGGTTGAGTTAGACAACCGGTCCTCGATGACCGGGAGTAGGGTTGACTTGATAAGCTCTGCGACAAGTGCAGGAGGTGTGTAATAGGTGCCCGACAGCTTGCGCTCGGCACCGTCACCGAAATCGAATGTGCCGTCTTGCTTCAGAACTGGAGCGATATCAAGAAGCGCCTCGTAAACGCTGCCAAGAGCATCGATACGAAGGTTTCTGAAGTTGACTCGGTAGACCTGACCTTTCTTCCCTCGTGCCTTTCGTTCGAATATGGTGAGAAGGCGAATGGCCTTAAGAAGGTCTTGGTTGTAGAGAGGAGCATCCTTGAGGAGCCATAAACTCTCCTCAGCGAAGAGGTCCCCACCATAGGGATGAATCTTGGCGTTAAAAGCCTCACTGCCTTCTCGGATGACGCGGAAGACGACTTTCAGCCCTTCCCAGTGGTCTTCGCTGTGGGCTCGGGCGAAGAAAAACTTGCCGTCCTCGGCCGCCGCGTCTTCGGCTTCTTTCTTCAGCCGGCTGATGCTGTAACTGCTCGACCACACCCGGTCGCGGGCAGGAGTCCAGTTTGGCTTATTATCGATATATAGCAGAAAGAGGAGCCGGTATACGATTCTGAGCAACGCCCGATAGAAGGTCATGAGTGCGTTTGGTTGCTCTCTTAGTGCCTGGGCCAGTTCACCACTGACATCAGCTTGGAGAAAGCCGTTCCCGAGCACCTTGATGCATTCAAGAACTTGGAACCTGAGCTCCTTACCAATCTCCGTGCCTTCTTGTCGGCTAAAGTCTCGTAGCCTCTCGATGGGGAGAACCCCTTTTGAGCCGGGCGTGAACGACTTCGCGTGGAAGATGCGCCAGACCGCGCGGAAAGCGTCAAAGTCGAGCGACTCAAATACGTTCGCCAGGTCCACCTCGACGAAATTACGGGTGAGACTCTTGTGATAGTCGTGGAGGAGCCTGAAGGTCCGCCCGTTCGTCAGGATGCCCCAGGCGTCCTCGTCGGTGAGGTCAAGATACTCTTGAAAATGTTCGTGTGGGCTTCGGCGGTTCTTTCCTTCGATTGGCTTCTCATCGACGTTCTGCTCATAGTCGAGCATCCAAACCGGCACCTCAATATGCGACCGATGCGTGAGCGGAATTGGGTGTCTTCCACCAAAATCGGTATGACCCCGCATGAAGGTGAGGTTATGTCCGAGGAGGTCGAAGACGGGTGTTAGCCATTTCTTGCGAAGCTTTTCAGTGTCGAATTCTGAGATTTCTGTTCGAATCTCTTGCCACACCTCAGAGAGGAGCTCAAATGCGGCGGCGCAATCCTCGACCTCGGAGTCGTACCCACTTATCTTTGGGTCAGGCTGTGTGAGCAGAAGAATCGTGTCCTCGCTCAGGATTTCGCCCGACACGTCAAAGCGGCTGAGAGTCTCGTGGATTCCAGCCACTCTATCGGGCCTCCGGCATCACGAGCGTGAGGGTGTGAAGGTCGAAGCCAACCTCTTCAATGTCGTCGAATCCTTGGAGCCAAGACGAGTCCTCGCTTACTTCGAGTAGCTCCTCTCTTCGTGCCGTGCGGTAGTTTCGCAACTCTTCAAGCGCAGTCTCTTTCGCGGCTTGACGGGTTTGGTCAAAGAGTTCAGTGGCGAATAGGAACTTGATGTCTTCCAGCGCGGTTTCCCGATTCACCTCTTGCTTCGCGGGCTCACGTTCCATTACATCCATCACTTCCTCCCGACCCATGGAGACTTCACCGTCGGTCCCCGAAGAGATTCCGAACACGACAATCTCTTCAAGGAGCGCGGGAGGGTTGGACCTCGACGTGGCGCGAAGCAGGCCCTGGCCGATGAGCATCGACTTGGTGGCACCCTTCACGTGATAGGCCGCCGTTCGAGCGCCCTCGTGCCCTGCCTGAAAGGTGTGCTCGCGGATTACTGAGATGAGCCGCCGTACGAGCGGGTGTCCCACATCTAGCACGATAGCGTCCGGATGCTTGGACTTGTCTTCTCGATTTAGCACCGCCTTGGCCTCCTTCCCTACTCCGGGAATCACGAGTCGAGGGTTTTCGATGATAATTTGAACGGTGCCATCGCTGGCTGGCCTCAGGACAGAGTTGAAGAAGCTCAGTCCGGAACGAATAAAGTCACGGATACGCTCGGGTGTCCCGAACTTCCCATGTGCTTCGCGTAGACGTTCGGAAACATCCCGGATGCGGACGTGGCTCTGACCATAGAAGCCGTCTGCGGCAATGAGTTTGGCGTTCCCAAAGAACTCCTCGTCTTCCGGGGTGACACTGTCGAAGAGCCCGGCCTGAGGAGCCTCGCCTCTTCGTTTCTTTGACCGGCGAACGAGGCGGTCCAGCACTGTTTCCTCGGAAACGAAGAACGGCGGACAGAAACCTTGGTCTTCACGAATTTGCTCGAGCTTCCGGACGAGGAGTGCCATCACGTCTTCGTCAGTTGTCTCTCGACAGTAGACCGTGCGAGTGTAGACAAGTGGAGACCGTTGCCCGAATCGGTCGACGCGGCCCACCCTCTGCTCCAAGCGATTCGGATTCCACGGAATGTCGTAGTGCACGACCATTGCAGCCGCGTTCTGAAGGTTAAGACCTTCGCTGATAACATCGGTTGCAATGAGTACGGCTCGTTCGGACATGCCGAACTGCTCAAACCGCCTATCCCTCTCTGCTTCGCTGAGGTCGCCATGAAGAGTGATAACTTCATAGGTGTTACCTTTGCTGAGCTCCCGTTCAAGATAGTTCAGCGTGTCCTTGAAGCGCGTAAAAATGATGATGCGCCCTGGCGTGAGTTCGCTAGCTTTTCTGAGCAGGTCCGGAATCACTTGGTCTCGTAGCGCCGAAAGCTTACGGTCTTTAGCGGGCGTGAACTTCTTAAGCTCCTGGAGGAGGTCGACGAAGTCCCTAAGCTGAATCTTTTTCTCGACGGAAAAGAAGATTAGGTCAGCATGGCGGTCAACTTCCTCTTCGGATTCGGCATCCGTGCCCCCCTTATCCAAAACTGAAGTGAATAGGGTGTCCGAGTTGACCTCCGTTGCGATGTCTCTCACTTCAGAACGGAGATTTTCTATTCGATTTTCAAGGCTGACGCGGAGTGCCTCGGGACTGCTGAGCGCACGTCGAAAGAGGTGAAGCCTTAACCACTCCACAGCATTTGCGTCTTTATGCTTCTGGGCGTGAAGCCCGACTATCTTCATGATGGTGTCGAGCCTGTCGAGAGCCTTTAAATAGTCTCGATGAAGGTCCACCCCAACCTCTGTCTTGTGAGCGGGTTCCCGGCCAGGGAAAGGATTGGGCATGTTTGCCTCCTCAAACCACTGAGCCACGTCCTTTCTGGTTCTTTGGCAGACGTGGTGAATGGCCTTCTCTCGAATCGGGGCCAACTCCGACTTCTCGCCTCGGACGATGCTCGGAGATAGCATCCTCAAGAGGCTTGAATAACTGTCGGTATATCCATTGTGAGGAGTTGCTGTCAGCAGAATCAGGTGTTTGGATGCTTTTTCAGCAAGCTGGTCGAGAAACAGATAGCGCTCCATATCGGCCTTCCGGCCAGTGAAGTTATGAGGGGCACAAGCGTTATGTGCCTCGTCCACCACGACAAGGTCCCACTTTCTCTTGAGAATCTCGTTTCGGACCTTGATGTCCTTGGCGTAGTCGATTGAGACAATCAGGCGCTCGAAGAAAGTCCAAGGGTCTGCCCCTGGTGGCATCATTCGTTCGAGCTTCTTTCGTGTGTCGCTGCTAATGATGTCAAAACCCAGATAGAACAAGTCGCGCATTTGCTCGCGCCATTGCTCACGCAGGTTTGCTGGCGTGATGATGAGGATGCTTCGCGCCCGACTACGCGCGATGAGCTCACACATGATAAGCCCAGCTTCGACCGTCTTGCCGAGGCCGGTCGTATCGGCGATAAGGAGCCGGACTGGGTCTTGCTGCATCGCCATGACAAGCGGCACGAGCTGATATTCGACTGGAATTACAGCCGTCCGCTGAATCGCCAGGAATGGGGCCGTTCCGTGAAGTGCGTCCAGTCTGGCCGCCTGCATGAAGAGTCGTTGAAGCTGAATACGGCCGAGTTCGTTTAGAGACGGGTCCTGGAGTTTTCCCGGAGTGACCTGTTCAAGTTCGAACACGAAGTCCTGCGCCGGGGCCCCGAAGTCATCGACAGGCGTGGCAGTGAGGATTCTTCCATCGAATCCTTCGACACGCCACAAGCGTCGGCGGAGGCGAACTAGCATGCCAGCCTTAACCAGGCCGCTTCCTTCGAGAGCGGTGGCTCTCATTCCAATCCGCTCCTACTTTCTTGACGCCTCAACATATCCTCAGCCTGTTCAAGACGGTCGAGAAGGGCTTGATAGCCCTCTGCTCCTTGCATAACGAGGGATGGTCTACCTTTCACTGTCAGAACGATAGGCTTGCCAGACGTTTCTAGCCGCGCCACGTGATCCTTGTGGTGCCTCAGGAAGTCGGTCAATGAGAACACGTGTCTTAAATCGAGCATCTTCACTCCGCGTCGCGAATCAAACTTTTCTATGATAGCTTATCTTGGCAGCAAGCTACGCTTCTGATTGGAACCGCCAGGGAGATCCAGAGCGTTCTCTTCCCTGCCAGTCAAGGACGGCGAAGCCGCTCTGTTCCACCCTTGACTGGATCAGGGAGACTTGCCGTCACCATCATCCCCGGTTCCGGAAGATGCGTGTTCAGACGTCTGAACGCCAAACGAAAACGCCCTGCAAACAATGGCGTCGATTGCGTTAGAATCAAGCTCGGTCTGCTCTGGATAATGGGAACGCTCGATCACGGATGCCTTTGCCACAAACGATCTGACGAGCTTTTCATAGCGAGGCTGTGCGTCCGAAGTCCATGAGGCCATCGTCTTTTCAGGCAAAGCCTTGACCGCTTGCTCGACCCTCGAATTGGCGACCCATTCGATTGCTCCATGGACGCCAAGAGCAACAAGTACGGCGATGACCGCGATCCATTGCAGAGGAACCCCTGGGAGCAATGACATAAGAGCCGCGCCACCGCCCGCGCCGACGAGTGCGGTGATCCCCTTCCCTGCCAAAGAAGTGGCGGAAAGCGGAGAGTGCTCAAGGATCCGCTTTGCCTGCGACTTCGTCTCTTCGGCCACTGCGATCGAGGAATCGACATGCTTGGCAAAATGGTCGCGAACGTTGCTGAAACCCCGGACGGCCCAAGCCACTTCGGCAAGCATTTGCCTCACGTAGCTCTTCGCCGTCTCGTCTCCGGCCACTTGGGACGGAAGGTCGTCGAAGACAAAAGCGACGACGCGGGAGCCAAACTCCCGGTGCCCTTCGTTCGTCGAGCGATGGCTGGCAAGGGCGAGCACAAGGCTCACCCATTGTTCAATAAGAATGGGTGGCTTGGCATTCATTCTTTGGCCCCCCAACAAAGTGAGAGGCGAACTGGAGCCTCGGACTCCATGTCCCGTTGGCAGAGCATCCAGCACGTTGCATCGCTTTGACCTACAATGAGCATAAGGCCGGGCATCGAAGTAAGGCGGGTTTCTTGAGCCAGCCATGCTCCGGCTAAGATGTCGTCTTCGCTCGGAGAACAAACCGCACCGTCTGGGTGGGAGTGCCACTCGCCGATGTAGGCCAGGCCGTTCCCCGTAGCCTTCCGAATACGGTCATATTCGGATGAGAGCCCCTCGCTTCCCCGTATGTAGACTGTCGGCTGCTTCACGCTGTCTGGGGGCGCAGGAATCTGATGGCATACATAAACGTTGTGCCTCTGAACATCGAAGTGGGCGAGCAAAACCCCGCCCGTTTCATGAGGCAAGCTCCTTTCTCGCTGCACGCGCAACTCTTCGAGCAGCATTGCATCCGTGAAGATGTTCCATCCACTAAGCTCTCCGACATGTATGGGCTTCCCCAGCTCAATAGGTACAGACGAAACGTCAAGGACGTCTTCCCCAGTCCGTGCGACCAACGCGAGAGGGGCTTGTCTGTTCAGCCACAAGCGGAGGGCGCGGGTCCCCTGGACCGCATGGAGCCCCATCATTTCCTGCGAAATGACGCTGGTTATGTCCCGGCAACTGCCAAAGACGTTCGCTCCCTCCAAATGGCCAGCAAGAGCCGGATAACTCGCGATGGCGCGATAGTATTGGGACTCGATGCTGTCGAGCCGGAATTTGCGGTTCGGATCTTCTCCGAGAAAAACCATGTCCCTGCCCGATGGGCTGACAAAGACAGAGCAACGGGGGGCTTTCGCGTCGAGATCGACGGCTAATCTTCTGGAGACGGCAAGACTCGCGGAAAGATCGACGATGGCTTCCGCATCGAGCAACTTGGCGTGAGATTCCATCGGGATGTCTGCCAACACGTCGGCGACAACTCCTTGAACGACCGGTTCCGTAAACAAACTGTTCAGCTCGGTCGCCAGAGCGGTAGCTTTGGGGTGGCCGATCCAGTAACCGGGCAATTCATGGCGCACCAAGTTATGGGGGAGCAAATGGTCTGAATCCAGAACGTGCCATGACGTGAAGCCAGACCGGACGCTGTTCGCGATGAGTTGGGAGCCTATCGCTCCGGCCCCAACGGCGAACAATTTGGGATTGAGTTCAGATGCTCCGCTGTAGTCGCGGGCCATCTCAGGGGTCAGTTCAAACCGGACGCTCATGTAGACCACTTCGCTGTTCTGCCCAGTGCGCTCTTTCTTGAAAGTGCCGTTGTCCATTCCCAGGTCACGAAGGAGGTCGTCGAGATTGGAGTTTTGACCTTCTGGAACGCACAAGAACGCGGCCAACTCCGGGACTGGTTTGTCTGACCCCTCCCGGTTTCGGAGCAAGACGAGAAAGAGATAGAGAATCTTGAACCGCTTTCTTCCATCGCCCAGTGCGAAGAGCTTCTTTTGGACTTCTCCGATGAGGTCGATGCCGATGGGCTGTACCATCTCGTTCAAGTCGTGGAAAGTCCTCGGTGCCACGTTCATGATCGAGTGGTCGTGAGGCTTACTCGTCAAACACACGACGTACCCGTCGGCGAGGCCCGCCTTCACTAGTCGGTCTGGCCGCCGCGTAACAAGAACTTCTCCTGCTTCAGACTTGACCATGTCCAGTTCGAGTTTGAACGTCTCGCCGTCTCTAACCTGATCGAGGATGGACGGGTCGAGAACCACTGGCCTCCGGATCGAGAGGAAAGCAGGTTCGAGAGGCTGGTCGGGCCTGTGCAGCTTTCTGTTCGCCGTCCCGTCGAACCAGTCTTGGATTCGAAAGAGGAGGTCGTTGGCCGTAAGCGATAGCCTGGCATCTGGCCAGATTTCAGCGAAGAGGCATAAGCTAGGTTGCTCGTCGGCAGGGATCCCCTGGTTGAGATGAAGCACCCGGTCCCGGGGAAAGTCTTTGCGGAGCGCACGAACGTCGGGATACCGGTCGTCTTCGCTGCGGAAAGTGACCGAAACCCGTTCGACGCGCCTGATGTCCTGGGCGGGCCTCTGCGGAACGGTCGACCACACCTCGATCACGACCGACTCCCGCCCATCGTCGGAGCGTGAACAGAATTGCAAGGCTGCGTTGGGGGTTGCTCCACCTCCAACTAACGCGGCAAACTCTCTAGCCCGCTGAATGGCCAACTCTTCGCGGGCAACTGGTTGGCCAGTGATAGAGACAAAGTCGTCCTCCACAGGTCATCCCACCCGATGAGCTGCTTGTCCGGTGGCTCCCGCACCGACACTGATGACGGTCGCCCGCTTCAGGGCAGCTCCTCGATCTGAGATCTCGATCACCAGAGGTTCGGGTGCCGACTTCTTCGGGTGCTCCATCGTGACGAGGAACTGCCCGTCAAGATCCGCGACGACATCCTTGTAGTAGGCCGCAGCCTGTCGGTGTGGAGGTTGGTCGGTGTCTTCGTTCGGAATCGGTTCGCTACTCGAAACGATGATCCCAGCGTCCTGCCCCTGCTCGTAGTACCACCGAATATTGTCGGTCGGCTCCGTCTTGTCCTTCCCCTTCTCGCTATTGATGGCCGTATAGCTGCAATGGTGTGGGATGTCATTGATGTCCCAAGTGAGCCTTTCGTCGTTCTTTTTGAGCCGGGTCACACGAACGATCTCGTCAAGCTGACGGTACGGAATGTCAGCCGTGATCATGAAGCGTGTCTGGCTTGCACCCTGCTGGAAGACGGCCTGCATGACGATGGCGTCGGTATTTCGAACGTGAAGTGCACCGTCATCAGTTCTTGATGCAAACGGTGAATGGATGAAAAACTCCACATCATCGTCATCCAGAGAGAACGTGGGAACCACCTTGCCAGCATCAAGAACGATGCCCCGGCGGCGGTAGTCGTCGATGTCGAGATCGCTCTCTTCGAACCATTCTTTCAGCGTTCCAGGGGCGGAAAACACCCGGATTCCTTCTCCCTTGAGATCCTTCAGTCGATAGCGAGCCTCTTTGCGGATTGCCGCAGCGTCGCCGTCTATGCTCTTCTCCAAGACGGCGAAGGCGGGCACCCACATTTCCGTCATCCGGATACGCCCATCGCCTTGGAGGGACTTGCTGTGCTCAAAGTGGAAGAACTCCTTGGATCCACAGATGTGGTCGTCATCCAAGTGGGTGAAGGCGACGACATCGTAGTCCTCGCGCTTCGCCGTCTTTAAGTCCTCTTTGAGGAGCGTGGGGAGGTCGCACCGCAGGTCGAACTTGTTGTCCGGGTCGCGCCGATCCGCGTAGTCGATGAGGATCTTGCGCTCGTTTTCGAGGTCGATGCGGAGCGTCTCCGCGTTGCCAAGGGGATAAAAAGTCAGTTTATGCATGATTGCTTTCCGTGCTTCTGTTGTACAAAGCCCCGAATGAGGCTGGTCATGAGGGCTCGGATCGCGTGTAAACTGACCGCTCCGACGCCCAATAGGGACAGTCGAGTGCTTCGGGGTTCAGCCGGAGCAAAATGACACATAGTGGGCCT
>CAZAVC010000010.1:0-15360 GCA_964488265.1 uncultured Fimbriimonas sp. | reverse complement strand
CCACCTCGTATTTCCTTCAATTTGGACCTATCGTTGGGTCGGTCGAGATTCGAGTCGATGGCATCATCCAGGTCCAAGGGATCGCCGGGACAAACGTTGGGGATTACTTCTTCGACCCGCAGAACCCGCTCATTTTCTACTTCCGGCGGTTCATTCCGAGCTCTTCAACGGTTATCGTCCGATATCGCCCTAGGCTGACCCAAACGGTTGACGGTGATCGAGAGGTCACGGGTTGGGACTATCGGATTCCGCTCGGCGTCTCCAAGTCGACTGATGGTTCCGCCACGACAAACCGGGGTTATATCCAGTACAACTCGGCTCAGGGCAAGCTAAAATCGGCGACTCCTCTCTCCGGAACCGCTCGGTCCGTGGATAGCCGCTACGAACTAGGAAACTACACCGTTAAAGCAGGATGGCGAGAGATTCCGAATGATTTCGTGAGCGTGGAATCCACCGGCTTTGCCAGAAACGAGCGGTCTGTCCAATCGGGTGTCGAGTACCGCGCGGGTCGGTATCAGGGCGAATTTTCTTACAGCAATGCTGTCATTGATACTTCGAATCCGCTCGACCCATCGCAGACCTTCACTTCGACACGGGCGGTGAATATGAGCGGAGCGATGAACTTCCGCAACATCAACGGAGGGCTGTGGTCGGCCACGCACAGCCGAATGCGATTGCGCAACTCCGAGTCCACCCGCTTGGACACAAGCACTGTTTCCTATGCCAAATCGTACGGGCGATTGAACCAAAGCTACGGGGTGGAGACGCAGATTGGACGCGGAAGAGTGGGTGACCAAACCGCAACGAAGATCGCCAACATCAACGTGGATACGATTCGCGCAAGCTACACCTACGACGCGGGTCAGGGGCTTTCGGCGAGTTTGCGGGCAAGTCAGAGCAATGTCAAAGTCGATACCGACGAGGGTCAAGGTTTCGACACCTTCTTCTCCGTGGGGTATCGCGGAGATTCGCCTTGGGCAGTGACGGCCAGTTACATCGTGAGCGATAGTGGAGCCGTCGCCTCGCTGGGTGGATTCCTCAACTCAGCGGGTCTAGGTTTCGGCGGAAACGGATTTTCGGGCGGCTCTGGGCAGGGAACTCTCAGCGTGGGTTCCACCGCGCTGCGTCGAGTGGGATTGGACGTTGAGCGAAGAATCAATTCCAAATGGAACGTCCAGGCGGGAGCAAGTCAGCAAACGGCAACGGGTCTCTCGACCAGTAACACCGAGCTTGAAAACTTCCGACTTTCCTCAGACTATTCCTTTGATGACAGTCACCGGTTCTTCTTGAGTTTGGACCGATCGTTTGTCACCTTTGTCTCCGGGATCGTTCAAAAGACGTCGGCAACCACGCTCACCGGATTCTTTGAAGGTAGACCGGAGGGCCCTTGGAGCTATCGCATTGGGTATAGCAGCCTCATTTCGGAAGGTGGAAACTTTGCCCAAGACAGCCTAGGACTGGACTTCGACATTGGGTACCGACTGGATTCCAAGCAGCGCTTGAATCTTTCCCGAATCAGCAACCAGGTGCGGGGCTACTACCCTCAGGACGATTCCGCCATTTCGTTTGGTTACTCTTACTCGATTTACAAGAACTTGGCGCTGACGGGTCGTTACAACATCCGCGATTTGAAGAACCTCGACCCGACACAAAGCGCGGGGGCGTTTCGGGCGAACACGTTCGATTTGGAGCTGACCTTCGACTTCGGCAAATAGTCGCCGAAATTCCGGGGTGCCTTGATCGTTAGACTAGTAATGCCGTTGCGCGGTTTTATTCGAGGCACTGCGATTGCCTCATTAGGTTTGTTTTTTGTGACGCTGTTCGGTTGTGGCGGCGGGGTCGATATGGGCCGAGGCACCATTACGGGTCTCGTGTTCGACAACTCTGGCCAGATTGTGCGAGACGCCCTGGTTTATATCGATAACGGACCCGAGGCGTACACCAACTCCACCGGATCATTCACTCTGGCGAATGTTGGGGGCGGAACGCAGCGCGTTTATGTGCAAGCCATTCAGGATGGGGTGGTTCACGAAGGTGAATCCGACGCTTTGGTCAATGACGGCGAGATTTCTCGAACGGTCAACATCACCATCTCCCCGGTGATCAACGCGGGCACGCTCGCTGGGAACGTGAGAGACCGATTTGGATTCCAAATGGTCGGTGCTCGCGTTCAGATTCGCCAACGAACGGGCGGAGCACCCTCCGCCATGACCGCTTTCACCAACGATTCTGGTAACTACCGGATCTCGGGACTGAAGCCGGGGATCACCTACGATGTGGTCGCGACTTCGAGAGGGTATCGAGGGTCGTCTTTCTCGTTCCAACTCAACAACGGTCAAACGCTTAGTCAGAACCTAACGCTCAATGAGCCTATTGGTTCCAGTATGCCGATCCCTTCCGGGGTGACTGCGGTTTCATGGTCGTCCATCTCTTCCACGCGCGATGCACGATCCGGCCAAGCCCTGGAGACCATCAAGCGACTTCTCGATCCCGACCGCGCAAAGCGAAAGATTCAGCGAAAGGTGAACAACAATGCGGAAGCCGGACGAGCCGCCAACGGTCAGGTAGAGGTTGAAGTTTATTGGAATCGCATCACCAGTCTGGACCTGCGGGGCTTTGGAATCTATCGGAACGACAACTCCGGCGAGTGGTTCGACCGGGACTTCCTTGTCGATCCCTCCTCGGAGCTCTTTGTCGATTCCGGAAACTCGCTGGAGCCTGGGAACGACTACGCCTATTCCATCACGTCCATCGCGACGACCTACGATGGCTTCCGAGGCGAATCGGACTTCAGCGATGTGGCGGCAGTTCGTCCGCTTGGCTACCTTGAACTCCTCGCTCCATCCGGTCCCGGAGTGCGGATCAACTGGAGGGCGGCTACCGGAGCCTCGCGGTACGCGGTGTATCTGTTCGACCGTTACCCCTCTGTGAATGTGGCGGATATCTTCAACAACTATGATTCGCCCGTCACGACGACTTCGCTCACGTTGCCTTCCGGCCTGATTGCAGGTCGCACTTATTACTATTTGGTCTTGGCCGAAAACTCCGATGGCTCGTCTAAGAGCGTGAGTGTGGTCGGATCGTTCGTGGCCCCGTAAATAGGCGCTGCTCCAAACCCGGGTACAGGGTTTGGGGCGGCTTTGTTTAAGTACCATTCAGTTGAGTTCGTTTATGCGATTGTCTGTTCGTTTTGCCGGGTTTCTGTTGAGTGCCCTTGTGACGGTAGGGTTCTTTGGGCTCGCGACCGCTGCTTCGGCGCAAACCAACGTTGTTAGGGTCGATGTCACCGGCCGGGGCCGAGAAGATGTGGTTGCCAATGCCGACTTCAAGGTGCGGCTGATGGCGCAGAACTTTCACCGACTGATTGCCCCCTCTTTAGAGGCTCGTCGGAAGGCCGATCGAAACCGATCGCGGGCCGCTTTGACCCAAGGATTGGTCGGCTTCCCGGTTCGTGTCGATACTTACCGGGACGGTGTTCGACTTCCAACCCCGCGTAGCCGCGACAATGAGATCACCCTCTCATTCGACACCACCGGATCGCGAGCATTCCCCGAGTCTTACCGCAATTATTTGCAATCCGTTTTCGACACCGCCAAGAGCACCATGGATGTGGTGTTCGGCGATCCGGCGATTTCGGGCACGGTGCGAGTGACCAACTGGGACGTCGATATTGCTGACCGCGAGGCGGTGATCGGTGGTTACTACCTTTCCAACAACGGTTCCTCAGAACGAGAGATTCGATTTCCGATCTATAACAGCCCCGAAGCGGCGGCGGTGAACTTTATTCACTGTCTTTTGCTGGCCTATTTGCCCGATCAGACTTACGCCTTCGATGCCTTTAACGAAGGACTGGTTAGAGCCGCCACCATGCGGGTTGCTCGACAAGCATCCGCTTTGCCTTCGCTGGACGCAGAGTTGGTGGAATCGGTACTGGGCAACGGTTACGACGCTCAAGAGCATTACGACTGGTACAACCAGCGAGCCCTCTCTGCCACCCGGTTCATCCCTTCTAACCTGCTTAACACCGCGCTTCCGGCAGGTGGATCGGTGGGCGGTGTTTACTTGCTGCGGTATCGAATGGCGGGAACGGCCTGGTACAAGGTTCTCGCCGAGTACCCGACCTTCCTGAGCGAACTGAATATCCGATTCCGGGCCAACACCGGTATTCGAAACGACCTTGCCGCGCTGGTCAACCTAGGGCAACAGACCCTTAACGCGCTGCGACCCTCTGACCCGACCGTCGAAGGGAAATCCTTCGCAACCTGGTTTGCGGAGCAGGCGGTTTTGGAATCGAAGGACACTCGGGGTCTGAAGCTTGCGGTGGAATCGGTTCCGATCGTCTCCGGCCTTTCCGGTACGGACTTTGGCGTCTTCCTCATCCAGGCTCACTATTGGGAGTCTCGCGTGAACGGCGATGAGATTCTGCTCGGCGGCACCTCTTACCCGGTGTTCTGGTCGAACACCTTCGAGCGTATCCTGCCCGATGCTCAGTCGGAGAAGATGGAGATCGCCGGAGCTTACGGATCGGTGGCGCCCAACTTCGAGAACCAAAACTCGGGTCGACCCTACCGCGTTGCGTTTGATCTGCCGGTGCAGGATCGCATTGTCCGCACCTATCTCCCTGCCGGAGCGGTTGCAACCGCCTCTAGCTCTGGTCAGAACACCTTTTACGGGTCGGTGATAGGCGTGACCCCGGTTGCCGGAGCGACACTTTCCGTGAGACTCTCGATCGGAAGCGAGATCATTTCTGGGATTCCGGTGGTGGATAGCACCTTTGGAACCCGAATTGTGACCTCGAACTTCCTTGCCCACCGGTCTGCGCTTATCGAACTGATCCAAACCACAACCAGTGGGAGTACCGTATTGCTCACGCGGCGCGTGAATAAATCTCCCGGCGCACTCGCCGTCGATCTGAAGGTCAGCGAAACCGGAAACTACCAGTGGCCGCTCGGGATTGTTCCTGGTCTGCAACTTCTTGGGCTCCCCGTGACTCCGCTCAGCTCCAACCTGAGCGACGTGATCGCTCAGAACGAGGCTACCGCCTTGGTTGCTCGGTACAACGGCAGCCGAGCCCGCTACGATCTCTTCCCGGATACGGGCGCTCTGGAGCAGGGCCAGGGATTCTTCTTGCGCAGTTCGGTGGATCGACCGACTCACGCTTTCGCCGCCAAGATCGATCGCAACACTCCGCTTGCAGTGGCAGTGAGACCGGGCTGGAACATGATCTCCATTCCCGGTGAGGGCAATGTGAACGTTTCGTCCATCATTGTCGCTCGAACCACGCGGTTCCCTCGCACATGGGCAGACGCCACCAGTGGAACGGTCGGTTCGACCGACGTGGACATGGGGGCCGAAATCTTTGGCTTCACCGCCGGAGCCAACGACCCAGTGACAGGAGTGCCGGAAGGCGGCACGTTGTCTCCGGTCACGACCTTGGTGCCGGGCAAGGGCTACTTTGTGCGGTGCCTCTCGGCAGAGGGTGCCACGCTCCTCTTCCCGTCCGAGGCTAGCCGAGGTAGGGTTCAGAACCGGACCCAGCAGAGCACTCGACGCCACTTTACGCTGACTGCTACCGCAGAGCGGGGCAAAGAGAAGTCCAGCGCAATCATGCGGCTCACCGCCTCTGGCACCACGGGATTCGATATCGCCGAGGACTCTCCGCTCCCACCGAGTCCGGGGGGCTTGCAGATACAAGTTGAAAACGAGGCCAACTTCTACCGCGAAGTTCGTCGACTTGGACGGGATACCACGTTCCGGGTGCGGATAGACGGTATGCAAGTAGGCAAAACCTACACGGTGAGTTTCTTGCCGGAAGGCGTTCGGGCCAGGGAAGTGATCGTCCGCGATCGCCTTACAGGCAAGCGATTCCGAGTGAACCAACGAACCGGCGTCATTGTCGCGGGACGAACAACGCCTTACTCCTTTGAAGTCACCATCAAGGGGGCACGCTAATGAACCTACGCAAAGTTACTCTTTTGTTCCTGGCTCTTTTGACGCTGGTCCTGGTTGGATGCGGCGGCGGAGGTGGTGGAACGCCCGCAGGCGGGATTCGCATCACGGGTCGCGTACTCAACGTTGCCACGGGCGGATCGCTGAACCCGGTTCCGACCATTCAGCTTGTCAGTGGATCGACCGCGGTCAACGCCAGCATCGCCGATGGTTCTTTCTCCATCAACGCTCCTTCTGGGACCACTTCTTTGCTGGTCAATACGCCCGGTTTTGGCGTGTTTACCTTTAGCTTCCCAGCCGCTTCGCAGACGGTTAGCGATATTGGCGACCTTTGGGTGGGTCCGGAAAAGGTGACGGTGACGGGTCGGTTGCTCGACGCCGGGAACAACGAGCCCGTAGCACTCGCGAACGTCTCATTCGGAGGTCAACATGCGGTCACCGATTCGAACGGTCAGTTCGCCATTGGTCAAGTCGCGTTTTCCACGGCATCGCCCGCAGGGTTCTTAGGATTGGTTGGTTTGGCAGGCAAAACAGGGTACTTCCCCAACGAGTTCACCAGCGGAGGCGCGTTGCCTTCGGGCGGAATTGCAAATGTTGGAGACGTACTGCTAACCCCGCTCAGCGACACCACACCTCCGCCTGCTCCTTACAACATTTGGGGTGTCGTGGGCCCAGCCGCTCAGGCTCCGGGCACGATCGTCGAACTTACGGATACGGGTGGTACCGTGCTGAGACGGGTGACGCTCGGTTCGGACGGGACCTACCGATTCTGGATGACGCCCGGCAGCTACCGAGTCCGATTCAACAAAGGCACGCTCACCGCGCCGACGCAAAACGTTACACTGTCTGCAACAAACGAGGTGATTCGCCGCGATGTCACGCTTGGATAATCGAACGAATACGACTTCCCCATGGGCGACGGCGGTAATCACCGCCGGGGCTCTGGTGGTGGTAGCGGTTGGCGGAAAAGCCCTATACAGCGGCCTCGTCACCTTTGTAAAGCAAGACCCGCTTGCGGCGATGCGGACCGCCGACACCAGCGAGATTCCACTCAACGTCGGCATTCAAATGAGGGGCGTTTCTTTGCGCCATTACGAAGGCAAAGAACTCACTACCCAGTGCAACTTAGACCGCATCGACGTTCAACAGAATCGGCAGATTTATGATCTAGTTGGGGTGAAGAATGGTCGATACGCCACCAAAAAAGGTGTCTTTAACTTCCAAGCCGAATCTGGCAACTGGAATGGCTTCTCTCAGACCCTCACTTGCTCGAAGGCGGTGAAGGTTTCGGGGAAAGACCTTGACCTCACCTCCACAAACATCATCTTCGATCAGCGCAAGCAGCAGATGGACATCACGTCGGATGTTCAGGGGAAGGCGTTTGGCGGGAAGATCTGGTTAGCGAACCTCTCTTACGGTTTTGAATCGGAAAGTCTGGCGTCGAGTCATGCCAAGTGGTCAGGAAAGCTTCCCGGCGAGTTTGTGCAGGATACGCCCGGGGTTTCGGGTCGGACGTGGGATATCGACATCAAGAACAACAAGCTGAAAGGCGACTTGATGGAGGGGACCGACGGCACCTTTACCGATGGCGAGATCATTGTTCGTGCGCCCAAGAAGATGTCTTACGATCGCAAGAAGGAGATTCTCACTGCCAGCGGCGGGGTGCTCTACTTCAGCGGAAAGGCGAACATTCTTGCCGATCAGGTGGTGGTGTATCGCAAAGAGAAGCGAGCCGTGCTCACCGGAAACGTGCAGATGCTGGTGAAGCCCAAGAAGGAGCAAGACCTCCCGCCGAAGCAGGAGGAAATTCCGCCGTTCTCTCCCAGCGTGCCCGACGATATTCTTGCTAAGCGACCTCTGCCGGAGAACGACCTGAAGCAGAAGGCGGAGCAAGTGCGAGATTCCAAGACGCTGCGCGAGTACCCGCTTGCGGTGAACTCGCAGAAGATCGAGTACTGGTACCGAAAGGGTCAACGCCGAGCCGAGATCACGGGAATGCCGCAAGCCCGGCAGGAGTTGCCCGAGGGTCAGTGGAGATACGCCTGGACGGAGCGCGCTGCCTACGATGGCGAGAAGGAACTGCTGAAGATGTTCAGCGGAGCCAAGATGCGCAGCCGCATGAAGAACTCGGTGGGAGACGACCTCAATGCGGACTGGTTTGAGTTCAGCACGAAAGAAAACGACGACGAGTACTCGGCGGAGAACCTCAAGGGCAAATTCGCCGATACCAGCGACGAAGACGAGCGTCCGGATGGCAAGAAGAAGGATCCTCCGGCGGGTGGTCAAGGTGGCGGGCAATCCGGTGGCGGCAGTCTTCAGGGTCCTATCGGTACCAACCGCCCGGGTCGCATGTTAAAGGGCTAGTAGTCGGTACCAAAAAGGGATTCAGTTCCAGAGTTCATCGAGGAGACCGTGCGATTGAGCCCTGCAACGCGCAAAAATTAGATTAAGAAGTTTTAAGTTAATGCGTTCATGCAAAAAAAAAACAATAAATAGTTGGAAGTACTAAAAATGTTTTGTAGCATGTAGGCATGAAATTCGGAGCACCGTTGAGGATCACGTTCCTTACCGCAGTCTTGTCTGGTGCTCTTGTTATTGTCCAAAGATTGAACGCGCCCGGGATTGAACTTGAAATCTCTAAATCTTTCCAAGCCGACCCGCCTCTTCCCACCACCATTTCTGCCGGCTCGGGCAAGGAAATGGCGATCATCGAGGGTGATGTAAAGCCAGGGAACCGCGTACTTCTGGTGTTCGCCGGAACCTGTTCCAGTTGCAGTCTCAATCAGTTCAATTTCGAGGCGGCGGCTGCGGATTTGAAGGAAGGCGAAACTCTCGGTCTGGTGTTCACTTCCGATTCCAAACAGATCAAAGCCTTCTTCAAGAATCTAAAACCTGCGGTCAGATCCAAGACCGTAGTCTTTCAGGATATGGAAGAGCGTGTCTCCAAGAGACTCAATGCTTACTTCCCATACCGTCTGGCCCTGGCTACGTACAACGCGGAATCCTTGACTGTCTCCCGGCTGTTTAAAGAAGGCGAAGTTTTCGGAGGATTTCAATGAAACAGTTTTCCTTGCGCACCCAGGCCTTTACTTTGACGGAGGTCATGGTCTCCATTGCAATCGTTGCGACTCTGTTCGCAATTGTTCTTCCGGTGATGGCATCGGCGAAGCAATCTGCAAAGGAGACGAACTGCACGGTCAACCTGAAGAACGCCATGGTCGCGGTGAACTTGTACCGCGCTGACTATGAAGTCTCCATCCCTGGAAGTAAACCTTCTGAAATGGGTCTACCCCTGGCCCCGTTGAAAGAATTACTTGTTCAGAAGTGTAGCGATCATCCAAAACTTGGATGGCCATATATCCAACTCTGGCAAATTATGGAAGGTGATCGCGCCTGGTCAAAAACTGTTGCAGATCTCGGGGGAAGTCTGCCAATGATTGTCGACATCAATCACCGCAATGAGGGAAAACCCTTGCACTCGCCTTACTTTCCTAAGTATGGAATTCTCATACATCTCGACACGCACGTCAGCAGGACTACGGCCCGAGGTGAGGTTTACAGCCCACTAGCTTGGGCCAAAAAGTGAAAAAAGATGAACACACCAAAAAAGAAGAAAAGATCGCCCATAGCGCTGATTATCGTCGCGCTCTCAATCTCCGCCGCTGCTACAAGCAATCCGATCAACTGTCCAACGTTTGATCCACCTCTTTGCTCGCCAAATGCTGGAATCAGTGGAGTTGCATATTACGTTTGCGCTCAGTTCGACGGATACTGTTGTTGGCGTAAAGAGGCAAACATCAAGTGCGGTTTAGGGCCGACTTACAACGTACAGCCTTACGTTTGGCAGTGGCCCGGTTACAACAAGATTTGTCCTCCGAGCGGATATATTGAAGGATGTCTCTCGGACGACGGTGGTGGGACCCCAATGCCCTAGGTTCCGCTAAAGGCGGCATTGAGCGTCTGATTGCTGACCGAATGCCGCCATTAACTCAATGAAAAGTTCAAGAAAAGCGCAAATCATTATCTTTTGCATCACCTTAGTTCTTGGCGTGGGAGGATGGTTCTTCGTCACAAGACCTCGTTCCTTAGAAGACCATTCGACAACTGTTGCGGAGCGCTATATCATTGGAGATATTTGCTGGATTCTCGATCATCGAATTGAGAAAGAGAAGGAAGAGGTTCCCAAGACTAAAAATCTTGAACTGGCCCTGAGGACTACTTTTGAGCGAGCATCTAAGAAGTTCAGAGTAGTGGGCTTAGAGCAAGAAAAGGGAAGCATTTCAATGGCTCAAGCTCACACGAATATCAAATGCAGATCTCTCTTGCATGGTGGTACCTTTACCCTTGTAGCCCCTTGTCATCTCACGCCCGAGGGTGTGCGTAGTCCGTTAAGCTACTTTTTAAGTTTCATCTGGACGGCCGAATATCTTGCAGAGCGTAAGAACCCTCGATCTGATATTCCAAATTTGCTTGAAGCGAAGTATGTAGGTCTGCAACGTGATGGATCGACGTTGAATGCATCTGGGTTGAAAAAAGTATCCGGTGACGGGATTACGTTCATATCATTCTCCGATTGGATGCCGCGAATCGAAAGGCTTCGTAAAATGTTCATTGAGGCTGCAGATAATGCCAGAGAGAAATAAGATAAGTCACAAGCAAATAAAGCATGCTATAGCTTAACTGTCTTCGAGTCCGTAGAGGGCTCCGCTCGACAAGGAGTAAAGTACCTCCAATAATTGGCTGTCATGTCGGGAGGTGGTTTTAGGGGGTCAGGCAACCGCCCGGGGCGATTACACCGGGGCTGACTTCTAGTGGATCACCGTCGCCATGGCGCTGATCATATCGGCGGCGCGCTTGGCCTCCGCAAGCGCATCGAAACGCTCGTTCTCCAGATATTCCACCGAGATCGACCCCTTGTAGTCTCGATCCGCGAGGGCGTTGAGCAACCAGTGCACATCCACCTCGCCAGATAGGAACGGGACTTGGAACGAGTCGATGGTGGCGTCTCGAAGATGCACGTGCACCGAGTGACCGAGCAACCAGCCGTAGTCTTGAATCGGAATCCCCGACATCACCAAGTGGCTGGGATCGAAAACGAACTGCAAACGAGGCATACAGTCGCACAGTTTGCGACAGTGGTACAAGTTTTGAATCGGCGAGCGGTAGTGGGGTTCTAACCCGAACACCACTCCATGCTCTTCCGCGACATCCACTTGATCGTAAAGGCTCTGCACGCAGTCCATCAGGAGGGTATCGAAAGGTCGGGAGGGATCGGCCGGACCCGCTTGTAAAGCGGCGACCTGCACGCCGAACCTTTTCATGAACTTCGCCAGGGCCTCGGTTTCGGCAACCCGGGTTTGGATGGCGGAGGGGCTGCGATCCCAAAGTGGTACTGAAACACCCACGTTCATAAACCGGATACAGAGACCGGTCTGTGCCAAGGCGTGATCTACCCTGTCCACCACAGAATCAAAATTACGAACCATTTGGGCGGGTTCTAAATGGCACCAGCCGGCAATGGCCAGCAGGTCGATTTCTCGAAAGCCGGCGTCGGCGATGTCTCGCATCGCCCTTTCCATGGTTTGACCGCTCCTTACGGCGGTGGAGCACACAATGGTCACACGAACCTCGCTGTAGTCATAGAAACCTCGCTGTTTCAATCCCTTTACGAACGCTTATCGGCACTATAAACCCGACAAAGTGGAATGGCAAACTTTCTTGTCTTGCGATTTCCCTAAGCGCGTTGACGAAGGCAAGCATGGCAAGTTCTCTTATCACGTTTAACTGTTCGTCCGTTGATTCTTTGCCGCTACTGATAAAACGCAGGGGGGTGCCCGCAAACAAATGCCGAAACTTGTCGTAAGGTGAAATAAGATGTCCGGCACTCCCTTTGAAGAGCCGACGGTCGGGCAGATATTGGTTTATCGCAAAGTCGCGATCGCTGTAACCGCGTTGTTCTTGGGCTTGCCCAACGCCTTCGCTCGGGCGGTGCTCGATGATGAGATGGACGAGTACCTGCAACTCCGTCAACCCGATCGTGATCGCCTCAAGATCATGCAACGGCACGTTTACAACGAACTCCTAGCGAGGGAGTGCGTGGTTCGCTACGCCGCCACCGCCGCCGAGAGCCTTGCGGCCGACCCTGAGAGCGAACTGGCTCAATGCCGAATCATGGGCGATACGGGACTATTAGGTGAAGCGGACGATTGGAACGTGATCGACCGAGTTCAAGAGATCTTGGAACCGATTGTCCCGTTCGGATTCACCGAAGATGAGGGCGTGATCCTTGCCGAAACCATCCGCAGCCTGTGCAATTACTACAACTCGGTGGCGTACAGGTTGGTGCAGGGGCACTTGCTCACGGTTATCTTGGACGCGATAGAGATGATCCAGCGCAACGGCCGGTTGGAAGTGGCGTGGATCAATTCTAAGTTGGAGAATCTTGCCGAGCAGGATTGGAACACGCTTGCCCCTGTTTCGATGATGGCCGACGGTAGCGACGTTTACGAATAAGACGATCTTGTGTTTACATCGGCGAACCGGATTGCGGATGCGATCCGGCTCAGACTATGATGAGAACCCGTGATCTCTCCTGAAACGCGCATCGTCTGCTCTACAACTGAATGGGCAACCGAATACGACGACCAGATTATTTCTGGCCTAAGGGCTTTCAACAAGATTCATCTAGGTCCTCATGAGCGCGTTTTCTTGAAGGTGGCGCTGCTCGATTCGGAAGGGAAGGTGGTGGGTGGAGCCCTCGGCTCCGTTGTGATCGGGTGGCTTCATGTCGACGCCCTTTGGGTTGCCGATTCTTTCAAAGGGCGTGGGCACGGCTCTAGGGTTCTACGAGAGCTTGAGCAAGCCTCTGTACCCTTGGGTGCCAAGCAGGTTTATCTTGAAACCCTTGGCTTTCAGGCGGAGGGCTTTTACTTGAAGCAAGGGTACACCGAGTGCGGGCGAATCCCGAATTTTGCCCAGGATTGGGATCATATCTTCCTCCACAAACCCTTGGCGTAGAATCGCCTTTGGCTTCGGTTCGGGTAGTTTAATGGCGTGAAGATCACGCTTTTTATCGCGACCAGTCTGGATGGATACATCGCCGGACCGGATGATGACCTGTCGTGGTTGTTCACCGACGCGGACTACGGCTTTACTGACTTTTACGACTCTGTAGATGCGCTGGTCATGGGTCGCGGCACCTACGAAGTTATCAAGACCTTCGGGAAGTGGCCGTATTCCGGCAAGCACGCCGTGGTGGTTTCCAGCAAAACCGAGGTCGAGACCTCCACTCCCGATACAGTTGCTTTCAAGGGAGAACTGAAGGATCTTTCGGAGAATCTGAAGGCTCAAGGCTACGAGAACGTGTGGCTGGTGGGTGGCGGTGAATTGGTTCGCTCCTATCTTAGCGAAGGGCTGATCGATAACATCAACGTCTCGCTTCACCCGGTGCTGCTCGGCACGGGTATTCCTCTCTTCCCAGACGGTTTCCCGCGCACCATGCTGGAACTGGAAGCGGCGGAATCTTACGAGGCCGGTTTGGTTCAGTTGCAGTATCGCGTGAAGAAGAAGAAGGCTTAAGCCAGCCGAACTTCCGGTCGGTGGCGTTCTTTGCGCTTCAGTTCCAGAAGCGTCCACGCCTGACCCGCGTTGTCCAACATGGCCAGAACCGCATCTTCCACGCCGAGCGTTTTTAGCTCTTCCTTTTGTTGCGCGGTGACCGAACCCTGTCGCCAGCGATTCGAGGCGGTGGTAAACCCGGCGATAAACGGCCAAGTCTCTTTAATCCGAGAATCCGCGATTCGGAACGCTTCTGGAAGGTCTCGGCTGAGCGGGAAGTCTTGCGGCTGTCGAGATTCAGATGAGAGCGAGAGGTGGAAGAAGCCAAGCGCGTCTTCTTCTATCATCGCCATGCGATGAGCCTCGGTTTTGGAAGAGCCGCACGCGAGCAGATACTTGCCCATTCCAATCTTCATCCAGGCATTGCGACTGCTATCGATGACCTCATCGGGCGGGGTGAGTTCGGCGAGCATGTCCACGGCGGTCAGCGTTTGGTCAAGCTCGTCAAAGTTTATGTTTCTGCGGAAGAGAACCGCTTTCGCTCTGGGATCGACCTGCTCCCACTTCTGCATCGCCTCCAAAAGTGTATGACCCTCTAAGTCCAAGTCTTGCGGAAGCCCCACTACGGCCGCAAGCGAGGGTTGCTCGTCGGGATCATCGGTGGGCATCTTGGCGCGCTTGCCGTTGTCCACTACGTCTATAACCACGCAGTCTGGCTTGGCACTCTTGAAGATTCGCTCTCGACGGGCGCTGGCATCCGGCAGACCTTCAATGGTGTTGGGAAGAACTCTCAGTCCTCGACCGATAATCTGGCAGAAGAGCGCCCAAGACTTAGTTGGACGAAGCAACAGCACGCAGGATACGTCGGGAACGTCGAAGCCCTCGGTCGCGATTTCGACGTTCGTAAGCACCTGGGTGATGCCCATGCTGAATCGCTGCATGATGCGGGCCCGCTCATCGGAGCTCATCGACCCATCGACCGATTCGGCCTTAAACCCCTCTTGCCGAAACATCTCGGCAACTGCTTTCGCGTGATCTACGCCCGTGCAGAACACAATCGTCTTGCGATCCTTTGCCTTCTGAACCCAGTTCTCGAACGCGGTTCGGTTTCGACTCTCCGTGTTCACCGCGTCTTGGAGCTGCTTGGCGCTGTAATCGCCATGGACCACCCGCACTTTGCTGAGGTCCACGCCCGTGGCGATTCGGTACCCCTTGAGGTCGGCGAGCCAGCCATCTTGGATGGCGTCGCGCAGGGTGTACGTGAAGGCGACTTCCTCAAAGATCGCCTCTTCCTCGCCGTGCAAAGGACGGTTGTCCATGCGGTGCGGAGTTGCGGTGACGCCCACGGTGAAGCACTCGCCCTCATACGAGCCGATCCCACGCATGACGTTTTGATAGGTATCGGCGGCGGCGTGGTGGGCCTCGTCGATGATGAGACACCCGACTCCGATCCCCTCTTCTTTAAGATCGTCCATGCGGACGGTGCCTTTTCTGCCCAGCGACTGCACACTGCCGACGACGACATCGAACGGATCGCCGGTCTTTCGCTCGGAGTCCAAGAGCACCTGAAGCGCCCGGTTTTGGGTTTGGATCCGCTTCTGAGCCTGCTCCAGAAGCTCGCGGCGGTGAGCCAGCACCAGGCTCGGTCTGCCCATTTCTTCATGGATTTTGCCCACCAGCGCGCTGAACAGCGTGGTCTTGCCCGTTCCCGTGGGCATGATGGTGAGCACTCGCTGAAGCCCGCGATCGCGACACGCAAGAATTTGCGCCAATGCCTTGGCCTGGTACGGCCGAAGCATGATGTCGGTCACGGTGTTACCGGACCCAACATTCCGGTCGGAGTTGGGGTTCATG
>CAZAVC010000009.1:0-15922 GCA_964488265.1 uncultured Fimbriimonas sp. | reverse complement strand
AGTGGTGGTCCTGCAGGGTTCGGGCAGGGTGAAACTGGGCACCGACGTTCAAGAGATCGGTCCTGGCGATTGCGTTCACGTACCCTCCTGGACACCCCATCAGTTTGAAAATGCCGGTGAAACGCCTTTCGGGATCTTGTGCGTTGTCGATCGAGATCGAGACCGTCCCGTGCTGTTGCATCCAGATGGCACGCCAAAAGTCACAGAACATGAGGCTTAGAATCGCGGGTTTCCCTCAACAGGGTGACTTGGCATCGGTTTGAGGACACTTTGGGCGACGCCAAACGTTAAACGGGTAAGAACATCAAAATTCTCGAACGCTCCAATCGAGTCGCACGCTACTGTTGCTCGCTCATGACCCACTCTCAAAGAACCGCCCCCTTCCTTCCTGGGATTTCTAAATCCTTGGCTCTTGCCTTGGTCCTTGGTGCTGCGGTCATCAGCGGAGCGCAATCGTTCGGCGACTACGCACTCGACCACTCGGGGCACAGCCATGGGCTTTCGGGCAAGGCTCAACCTGGTTCAACCCTTCGAGTGGTCGACGAGGAACTTCTTCACTATCCTGAGGTTCAGCCATTCGATCGATACGCTCTGGCGTTCCTACGCGCCAAGGTCGAGCGGGATTTTGCGAGGGCAAGTTTCCAACAGTCCGGCAATGGGCAGTCGGGCAATGGGCAGACGGGCGACGGCCAAACCGGGAGCCAAGGTGGAAAAGAGCAAACCAAGGAACCGGAGAAAAAGCGTAAGCCCACCCCCGAAGAGCAGCTCGCCGCCGACATCGCAAAAGACAAAGCGATGGGCAAAGAGTATTCGGACTACTACGATAAGAAGTATCCCGCCAGCCGAAACACCGCAGCGTACGACAAGATTCGGCAGATGGGCGAAGAGCTCGCGCTCATCGCCAACTCGAACCCAACCCAAACCACTTGGGGAGATCGTCGGCATGCGCAGTTTGAATACAAGTTCAAGCTGGTGCAAGACAAAGACATCAACGCTTTTTCCCTGCCTGGCGGCTACATTTACGTTTTCGAAGGGCTGGTGGACTTTGCGCAGAGCGACGACGAGATAGCGGCGGTTTTGGCTCATGAAATTTGCCACGCCTCGCAAAGACACGTTGCGACGCTGGAATCGGAGTCGAACAAAGCCTCGAACCTAACCATTCCGTTTGTGTTAGCTGCCGTCCTTACCGGTGGCACGGCGGGGCTTGCCGCAGGTGCCATTACGGGTGCCATGGCAACCCAGGGCATGATGAGCGGCTGGAGTCAAAGAGCCGAAGAGTCTGCCGACTACGGCGGATTCCAAATCATCGAGATGAGCCGATTCAACCCGACTGGGATGCTCACCTTCATGGAGCGACTGAGGATGCGGGAAACGGTCAACTTCGACCCAGGAATTTTCCGAACTCACCCGCCCAGTAAGTTCCGCGCCGAGAAAATTGATGGCTTTATGCGCAAATCGGGCATTCCGATTCGCCGAAGCTTGGTGACCACCCAGTTCCGAGCCTCCTGGCGAGAGCTGGAAGACGGCGCGGTGGCGGTTTTCTTTGGCCCGCGAAAGCTGTTCACTTTCGCACCTGGTCCTGACGCCGTTGGCAGAGGAACGGACACGGCGCGCGTGCTCAATGAGTTCTATGATTCGGTTCCGGAGATGTTCGAGATCACGACGGGGTCGGGTGGCGTCATCTACGGCAAGAGCCGAGTGGTGGTCCAGCTATCCGATGCCGATGCCACCTACGCCAAAGTTCCGGTGGACCGACTCCAAAACCTCGTCGCCAACAACATGAGAAGGTCGGCCGAGTCCCTTGGGTATCACGTTTGGGAACGCAATTCCTTCGGGCAATAGTCGTTAGGTATACTTTTGGCTCGCGTACGGCGGATGTAGCTCAGTGGTTAGAGCGCCTGACTGTGGCTCAGGAGGTCGCGGGTTCAATTCTCGTTATCCGCCCCATTTCTTTCTCGCGACTCCCAATCATCCACGCGAAGTTTCTTCAAGTTCTATCCCTCCTTGAAGTACGTTCTTTGTTCTAGCAATACCCGGTGAGATCAATGGCGGGAAAGTTCGCACAAACACCTGATTGACCAGGCAGAACCTCCATTGATGTGCGGCCTATCTTCACCAAACAGACTTCACCCGCCTTGTCCGCGCCAACTCGCAAGATCAATGCCGCAAGACGCTCCATCAGCCGCGGACGACGGTTCAACTCCGTAGCAAGTAGACATTACACATGGTACTCTTGCATACTTCTGCTCACTTCCTCCATTTACACATACTGAATGGGTGACTGTACAGGATCATTCCATTTCAACTAAAGGACGGCATTGGGGGTCTATGATGAACAGGATCATAAAAATTGCAAAGCTACGCGAATGCGCTACGTTCCGACAATACTCTTGGCCCAACACGCTAGAGGACTTCAGCCGCTATAACCTAATTTACGGCTGGAACGGCACAGGGAAAACGACACTTTCAAACGTATTCCGCTGTCTTGAAATGAAGCGACGACCAGACGCCATTGATGCTCAGGTTGAAACCAGCAATCAGACGATCCGGGTCGAGGATTTCCAAAAACACCTCACCCCTATGGTGCGAGTATTTAATCGAGACTTTATCAAGGACCATGTCTTTCCAGATGACGGCAACCTCCCGCCCGTTTTTGTCCTTGGCGAGACAAGCATAAAGACTCAAGAAGCGCTAAATGAAACAAAAGCAACAATAAGAAAAACCGCGACCGAACTTCAGGAAGCCCAGTCATCACTGGAGAAGGCAGAACAAGACTTCGACAATTTCTGCAGTGCCCAAGGCAGGATTATCAAAAACGCGCTTCAAATTTCCGGAATCGATCCTTACCGCAACTACAATTTAAACCACTTCAAGAATCGCGCCGGTGATCTAAATCGACCAAATCCACTTGCAGCCTCGAAGCTCAGTGATTCTGAGAAGACCGCAATAATACGAATCATTTCTCAGCAACCCCTTGATGCAATCTCGTTGATCCAACCTTGGTCGGAAGTGGCCAAGTTCCACTTGAACGAAGTTGAACAACTATTAAGTGAATCAGTAGTCGCTCAAGTCCTTGATGAACTTAGGGATGATATTCCTTTGTCAGCATGGATTGAGACTGGGCTAAAACTGCACCCAGAAAACGATCGCGTCTTATGCAAGTTCTGCAAACAGCCATTGTCATCGCAGCGCCTTGTTGAAATTGAAGGGCATTTCAACTATGCAGCAGAGACCTTAAAGGGAAGAATAGCCGAAAAGGTGAAGGTCTTGGAAACTGCTCGAACTGACCTCGCACGAAAACTACCGGCGAAGGCAGAGTTCTACTTCCAATTTCAATCTGAAGTCGCGGCATGCATTTTATCCTTCGAAAAGACGTACGAGACTAGGCTAAAAGAATATGACGCGTTGATCGGGGCATTGAAAAGCAAGTCCACAAATCTTTTCGCCAGCACAGAAGTACAAGGATCCTTTGACGATCTAGACAATAGCTCAATTGATTTGATGAATACAGCCATTAGAAGACATAATCATGAGACCGAACAGCTCAATGATACGAAGAGGAACGCTTGCATCGAGTGGGAAATAAGCTCAGTATTTGAGAGTCTTGAAGAGTATAACCAGAAGCTCTTGACGGTAGAACAATCGAGAGTCAAGAAGCAAAATCTCTTCCAGGAATCGAGTTATCTCTCGAAGAAGGCTACTGAACTAGAGACCACCTTGCTGCAACACCGCAAGCCAGCAGAGGATCTTAACGCGGATATAAAGGCTTACTTGGGCCACAATGATTTAAGTTTAGAAGTCCATGAAACAGGATACAGGATCATGCGAGGAGCGAAGGTAGCTGTTAACTTGAGCGAGGGTGAGCGGACTGCCATTTCGATTCTTTACTTTCTCAAAACACTTGAGGATAGTTCGTTTGACTTGTCCAATAGCATTGTCGTTTTAGACGATCCCGTCTCGAGCCTTGACGAAAAGGCACTGTTTTCCGCGTTTTCATTTATTCAAAGCAGAACAGATTCTGCTGGTCAAGTTTTTATTTTGACCCATAATTTCATGTTCTTCAGACTGGTTAAGAGGTGGTTCCAAAGCAAACAAGCTAAGGACTCTGAAAAAAACCGTACCGAAAAGTCTTCCTTCTACATGCTCCAGTGTAATGGTGGCCCTGGCGAGCGACACTCCGAGCTGATAAAGTTAGACAAGCTACTATTGAACTACGAGTCTGATTACCAATACATCTTCTCTAAAGTTTACGAGGCAGCTCACCAACCTTCTGGAGTCGCTCTTGAATCAAACTATCACTTGCCTAACGTCGCAAGACGACTCCTGGAGTCATTTCTTAGCTTCCGGTTTCCACACATCAAGAGCAATCTTCTTGAGCATCTGAAACAGACAAAGGTTGACGCTTATAAAGTGCAACGAATCTATCGGTTTTGCAATGCCTTTTCTCACAACGATCACGTTCCAGGTGCGGAACACGATTCGAATATTCTTTCAGAAACAAAAGAAGTTATGATCGAAATATTGAATCTGATCGAACAAACCGACAAGGTGCATTTCGATAATCTCGTAAAGCTTTGTAGGAGATAAAGGGGCCTTCAACGGAGCACTACTGCCCGAAGAAGCTTTTAAGCTTCGCTAGATCCTTCACGTGACCCTCGTCTTCCATCGGCGTTTCGATCACCATCGGCACGTTCTCGAACCGAGGATCGTTCATCAATCGCCGAAAAGCTCCCTCGCCGATCTCACCCTCACCGATAGGTGCGTGGCGATCTTTTCGCGATCCAAGCGCGCCGATAGAATCGTTGAGGTGCATCGCCTTGAGCAAAGACAGACCCAGCACGGAATCGAACTTCGACCACATCTCTTCATAGCCCTCTTCGGTCGAAAGGTCGTAACCGGCGGCGAACACGTGGCAAGTGTCTAGGCATACTCCCACCCGATCCTTCTGCTCGATCCCTTCGTACACCTTGGCAAGCTGTTCAAAGTTCGCCCCAAGTGAGGAACCCTGCCCGGCGGTGGTCTCCATCAGAATTCCGATCTCGGTCGGAGTCTCGGCGAGAACCTGATTGGTGGCTTCGATGATCTTGGCGATCCCGACTTCTTCACCCTGACCCACGTGTGCGCCCATGTGAGAGTTCACCTATTTGATGCCGTAAAGAGCGCATCGCTGGACCTCTTCGATCAGCCCGTTAATGCTCTTTTCTCTCAGCTCATCAGTGGCCGCGCAAAGATTGATGAGGTAGCTGTCGTGACAGATGATTTCGGTGAGCCCGGTCTTGGCGACGGCTTCTTTGAACGCCTGAGCCGCTCCCGGATCGACAGGCTTCGACTTCCAAAGTTGAGGGCTCTTGGTGAACACCTGAATGGCGGTGCATCCCATCTCATGTCCGGCGATCACCGCTTGTCCAAGACCTTTGCCGGTCGGCATATGCGCGCCCAAAAACTTTGCTGCCATAGCCGGCAAGCGTACCGTTAGGGCCTTTCCGGCCCCAAGATTGATTTGATCTGCTTAGTGAGAATGTACAAGTGCAACGGCAAGCCTTCCGTCGATACAAAACCCCACTTCTCATAAAACGCCTTGGCCGACTCATCCTTGGCGTGGGCCAATAGAGCCCTGGCTCCAATAGCCTCTTGTGCCTTGATGAATCGGAAAAAGGCGTCCTGAAGAAGGCTCGCCCCCAGCCCTTGTCCTTTGCACCGTTCGTCCACCGCGAGCCGCGCCAGAAGAACCAGCGGCACCTCGTGACGAGCAAGGCCTTTGCGAATTCGCTCTGGGGTTTGCTCGAAGTCCACCGAAGCCGCACATAGGCTATAAAACCCTACAACCGCCGAGGAATCGGCCTTTGTGGAGACAAATGTTCGAGCCGAGTTATTTCTCTGGTTCTGAAGCGCATGCGACTTCAGAAAGGTGTTGAGAGCTTCGACCCCACAGTCAAACGAGTCTACGTCATGTGCTTCGGTGAGGAGCGTGGGCCTCGTGTACACCGGCCTCATTCAAAAACACTCTTGCGCGAGAACAGGTCTCGCAGGCCCGGGTTATCGCTTGGATCGTCTTCAAGGCTTGCTAGAAACTTCTCCATCTCAGCTTCAGGCAAGACAAACCGATTCTGATCCGCCAAGGCTAGTTGCGCCGCTTCCGTTGAGGAACTGATCACGAATTCGGATAGCTTCTTACCCTGCGACGCAGCGGCAAGTTCGAGTAGGGCTTTCTGCGCCTGATCGATTCGTAAATCAATCCGAGCGTCTTTTGACTTTGCGGCTGCTGCTTTCACTGGATATTCTCCTTAAGGAAGTTCTTTCCGTACATTGTACACACAGTGAGACCTGTTCGATCACTCTCTGGTTCCAACGAGAGTGAGAACAGCGATGGATGCAGGCAAACGAGCTTGGGCTAGATTCAAAAAAGCCGTAGTAAAATAGGCGCGATGGGCAAGTTCTTCCCCGCGTTTAAGGCTTACGATGTGCGCGGCATCGTGCCAACCGAGTTGAATCCTGACGTGGCTTACGCGGTGGGACGAGCTTATGCCGACGAACTGAACCCAAAAACGGTTTGCATCGGCTACGACATCCGACTCAGCGGTCCGGAACTCTACGATGCTTTCGCACGAGGTCTTAACGACGCGGGAGTGGACGTGATCCACCTTGGGCTGGTCGGAACCGAGATGGTCTATTTCGCGACCGCTTACTACGGCTACGACGGAGGCTGCATGATCACCGCCAGCCACAACCCGCCCGAGTACAACGGCCTCAAGATGGTTCGATCCGAGAGCCGACCCGTTTCAAGCGACACGGGCTTGCTTGCCATTGAGGAGCGCGCCTTCCACCGAAAATTTGAGCGAACCGGAGCGGGTAAGCGAGAGGATAAGGACGTCTATGACGACTTCATCGAGCACCTTTGCCGAATCGTCGAGCCTTCCGGACTCAAGCCGCTGAACATCCTTGCCGATGCCGGAAACGGTGCCGCAGGTGTGGCTCTTGAGAAACTGATTCCGAAGCTCCCGCTCAATGTAGAAAAGCGACTTTTCGAACCGGACGGCAACTTCCCCAACGGCGTTCCGAACCCGATTCTGGAAGAGAGCCGAGCCGGAACCGTGGAAGCTCTCAAAGCCGGCAACTACGACTTCGGTGTGGCGTGGGACGGCGACTACGATCGCTGCTTCTTCTTCGACGAGCACGGCAACTTCATCGAGGGCTACTACATTGTTGGACTCCTCGCGCAATCGCTGCTGATGCAAGATCCCAAGCAGTCGGTGGTTTACGATCCCCGGCTGACTTGGAACACCATCGACATCGTCGATAGGCTCGGCGGCAATGCGGTGCTCTGCAAGAGCGGTCACGCCTTCATCAAAGAGAAGATGCGAGCGGTCGACGCCAGCTATGGCGGAGAGATGTCGGCTCACCACTACTTCAGGGATCACTGGTACTGCGATAGCGGCATGATTCCGTTCTTGCTCGTTTCCAAGTTGGTGAGCGACGCCGGGAAGTCGCTGGGCGAGTTGGTGGGCGAAATGATCGCTAACTACCCATGCTCGGGCGAGGTGAACAGCCACGTTACAGACGTTAAAGCCGTTCTGACGAAGGTTGAAGAACTCTACTCGGAAGGCGGCACGATCGACCGCACCGACGGCCTAAGCATTGAATACCCGACCTGGCGATTCAACCTGCGCGGCAGCAACACCGAGCCCGTGATTCGGCTCAACGTTGAAACGCGCGGCGACGCAGATTTGATGAAGCAAAAGACGGAAGAGCTTCTGCAGATCATTCGCGGTTAACACGCATCCGGAACCAGGCACCTGTAAGGTGGAAATAGAGGGGGTCGGCAAGCCACAATAAGGGTTCGCCGACCCCCCATCTTTTGAAAACCGTCTCCTCGTTTTACGATATTTTGGGTGTAGGGCCAAGCGCGGACCAAACCACCATCCGCAAGGCCTATCGCCGCTTAGCCCAAAAGCACCACCCCGACGTGAGTCCCGCTCCGGACGCTCACGAGCAGATGGCTCGCATCAACGAGGCCTTCGAGACGCTCATCGATACGGCTCGGCGCGAAGAATACGACGCTTACTTGAGCGGTGCCGATACCGGAACCCAATCCACCGATCGCACCCCCAACGCCCCGATCAAGGTCAAGCTGCTCAAGCGACTTCAAGGGCACCTCACCCCGGTCTATTCGGTTTCCTTTGTGCCCGATACCGACGAACTGGTCAGCAGTTCCTTCGATAACGAGCTCATCTGGTGGAACGAGGAAGGCAAAGCCCTTCGCAAGATCAAGGTGGAGAACGGCGCCGTCTCGCACGTGCGAGCCCTTACGGATCACTTTCTGATTGCGGCAGGTTCCAGTGAGAACCAGGTTAACGTTTGGCGAGTCGATGGCGGCAAACCCGTCAACTGGCGCGCCAATCAGGAAGAGTGGGTGAGCTGTCTGGCGATTTCACCCGACGGATCCAAGGTCGCGGGTGGGTCGGTCCACAACAACATGTTCGTGCTGGATACGGCGACGGGTGAGCGGATAGTTGATCTGGACGATCACAAAGATTCGGTGACAGCCGTAGCGTTCAGCGCGGATGGTCGATTGCTTGCGACGGGCTCGGCGGAGAGTTTGGTTTACGTCCGGTCGGCTCATACGGGACAGGTTCTGCAAAAGATCACCCGGATTCGGAGCACGGTCACCGCTTTGGCGTTCTCTTCCGATGGTCGGTATCTTTCGGTCGCGTCGGTGGACCTGAGCATTCGCGTTTTCAACATGGAAACCGGTCAGCTGGTGAAGATGCTTTACGGCCACACCCGACCTATCGAATCACTCGCTTTCCACCCGAACGGATGGCTCTTCGCTTCCGGCTCGCGAGACGGCACGGTCGGTCTTTGGAATGCGGCAAAGGGAATCGGCAACGCCCGACTGGAGGTCTCATCCAGGCCGATTGGCTCGGTGACGTTCAGCCCGGATGGTCGATTGTTGGCGGCGGCGGGTCAGGACAAGCTGGTCCGACTTTGGGAAGTCACCGCTGTGGAACGTACCCAGCGGTGAACTTGATTCTAGAAGAGTCTTAAGAGAGCGACCACCGTTGTCTGCTCACCCAGGCTTGAAGCGACTCTTGCTCAACGCCAAACTGGGATAGATCGGACGTCCGGTGATAGCTCGCCCCCGTTTGCGCCAAATAGCGATACAGCTTGGCAATCTCTCCCGCGACTTCCGGACTTCCAAACGCCACCGCCAAGCCTTCAGCAAACTGATCGATGGGTAAGGGTTGGTATCGGATCGTTCGACCCGTGGCGGCAGAAAGCGCTGCCGCAATCTCGTCTCCGCTCGGGTTGTCTTGAGAAACCACGTCAAACACTTCGCCCGGAGTATCGGCTCGTTGAAGCAAAGCCGCGATCACTTGGGCGGTATCGTCCGCCGTCATCCAGCCCGGTCGAAAACCGGCGGGAATTGGGTAGCCGACCATCCCGGACTCGATCATCGGAAGGGACCACGCGCCGAGCAGGTTGTCTAGATAGACCGTTGTTCGCACCACCGATGCGCTCACCGGGCCGTTGAGCACCATTTGGGTCATGGCGCGGATGGCCTCGAACATCATTACGTCCGTGCTTTCATCGGGGTAGGACCCGCGGGGCTCGAAAACAATGAACTTCGCGCCGGAACTGTGCGCCGCTTGCAAGAAGTTGCTGACGTAAGTGGCAGAAGCCGCCCCGGCAGAGACGGGGAGCACTAGGTAGGCACGCTCCACTCCATGAAAGGCTTGCTGCAACGCATCGGCGTCGCTCAGCGGAGCGATGACCGCCGGGATCCCTTGCGACTCCCGCCGCTCTTTGCTCGCTGAACTTGACACGGCGGCACGAACAGGTTCACCGAGCTCGATCAACCTTCTTAGGACCGCTCCCCCTTGGGTTCCGGTCGCACCAAACACTAGAAATGGACTCTTTTCACTCATTGATTTGCCTTGGAACGCCTTCCAGTTAAGAGTCTGTCTTCTGCTCTAATTACATGCAATACCAATAACTTTCATTTATGGTATGATTTTTCATAGTAGGTAGGCATGGCTCATCCAAAACCACGAGTCGATTCGGAGTGTCCCGTGGAGCACGTGCTTGCTCTCATCGGGGGCAAGTGGAAGCCGATGATCATTTATCACCTGCTTAGCGGGACTCATCGCTTTAGCGAGATTCGAAGGAAGATTCCCCAAGCCACCCAGCAAATGCTCACCCTGCACCTGAGGCAGTTAGAAGAAGACGGGCTGGTCATTCGAACGATCTATCCCGAGATCCCCCCACGCGTGGAGTACAACCTTTCTCCCGTTGGCAGATCGCTGGTCCCCGTCTTTGATAAGATGCTCGAGTGGGGCCTTGAGCACCAGCGAAGCCTCGCGAAGTGTGACTAGGCGATCACTCGCCCGGTGAAAGTTTTTCTAAACGCACCAGCGTTATCCCTGCGATGCACCCTTTCGGCGACTTCTGATGCTCGATCCGAACTTCCTCGCCTTTCACTAGAGTGCCGAGAATCTCTCGGTCCGACTCTTTCGGAACGAACACGGCGATTTGGTGACTCTTTTTGAACCGATTGTTAGGAGAGGTTAAAAGGAAGTGGGCGACATTTCGCTCTGGCTCATACAAGACAAACTGAGTCACCGCATTTCCTCACCCACGCAAGGCGGCGGGTGGACCCGCGAGGTCCATGCCGTACTTATCGTGCAACGCAGCGATGGGACCCATCGGCGGCTCGCCAGGAGTTTTGAGCAGTTCGGCAAGCTCAATAAAGAAGTCATCCAGCCCCGCCGGTTCCACGATGAGCAAAGATCGACCCGTGGTATCGCCGACATTCTGATACAGGTGCTGCACTCCGGGTGGAATGTGGACGGTCGATCCTGCTTCGGCGATGTGAGCAACGCCGTCGAGTTCGAACATGAACTTCCCTTCTAAGATGTAAAACGTCTCGTGGACGTCTCGGTGAACGTGCAGTGGAGGTCCGCCGAGCGGGGGCGTTTGGCCCGTCATCACCGAATACCTTCCACCGGTGTCTTTTCCGGCCACTTTAATGGTGACCAGGTCGCCAAAGATGTTGAGGGGCTCTGAAACCCTCGATTCAGACGCGGCAAGTAGGAACGGCAAATTCACGGCGCCAGATTAGCAGGAAACCCGTTTTGCAGGAAGGGAGGACCTAGTTGGGATACACCCAGGTGCGGAAGTCTTCTGACTTCAACGGCGAGCCGTGCTCGGGCCGAACTAGAGATTCGGCATGGACCACGTGGTGCTTCAAGATCGGCAAGATCATTTCAAAGCGGTCCATGGTATCCGTGGTCTCCAACATCTGCTGACGCTGCAGATTGGTGAGTTGAAGCAGGTTCGCGATTTGAAAGGAGAGGGCGGCGGCATCCACCGGAAACACCACATGTACGGTTGAGGAGTTCACCGCGAGCAACTGCGATACAAGACGCTCGAAAAGCCCACGCGAGATATCCATCATCCCTTCTAGATCGCCAAGATCTTTGGGATTCTCTTCGGTAACGGGCTCGATTTGTCCCAGCAGATAGTTCTTCGACTCGTTGAATCCTCGAATCCGGAAGCGACCCTCGCCGACAACCGTGATATCGAACCTGCCGTCGTCATAGCGATGGACGTCTCGAATGCGTGCAAACGTGCCGATCAGGTACGGCTCGGCGAACCGTTTGGGGTCCGGTGCAAGGGTCGCTAAATCCGGTTCCAATAGAAAATGCTCGTGAAACTCGTCTGAATCCAGGTCGGTGGTGACTTCTGAACCTTGCCGAATCAGCACGATTCCAAACGGAGCGTCGTTCTCCAAACAGTGGGTGATCATCTCCCGATATCGGGGCTCAAAAATGTGGAGCGGGAGCTGACCATACGGAAACAGCACGGTGTTGAGAGGGAACAAGGGCAGTTCCTCGTACCGTGGGGAGTCCATGCCTTAATCTTACGTCTCCGCCCAAAAGATGTTCAGGGGGTTTGCCGAAGTGGGGCGCTTGTTGCAGAGAAACTTAATGTAGCGAGCCAACTTATCCCCACCATGTTAAATCTGGACCCCGGTTCGTCATCCTTTCGAACCTTTCACGTTAAATTTCAGTCCGAATATGGGATAAGAACCGTGGAAGTGCGAACCGTGCCGGACGGATCGTGAAGCCAAGCGGTCATACTAGGGTGTTGGGTCTGCGAGGGTCTTTCTGCCACGCCAAGGCGGGGGCAGGGTCGTTCGTAGAACTGACACGCATTTATTTGCACTTCTACGAACGAGGTATTTCTTCAAAGTGACGACAACTGCGAACGCCACGCCAGAGCCGAACGATTCAAATATACAAACACAGTTGCAGCAAATTGAGTTTTTGCGCACTGAGGTCGAGCGACTCCAAAATCGAGTTCGTGAGCTCGAAACCGATAAGAATGTCCCTGCAGCTACCGCTCAGCGGGAAAGCTCGGTGGATGTAACTCCGATCAACGAGGCAGACGTCACCTTGCGCCGCTTGGTCCAGCGCATTGCGATGATCTTGCAAGCCGAAAAGATTGTGATCATGTTCCATGATCGCGAACTTGGAGAGTTGAAGGGAATTCCGCCCGCTTACGGGTTGGACGACACCCACTTGGAGCATTTCCGCATCCGTGCGACGCACGGCATCTCGGGTCGAGTCTTCCGCGAGATGGCTCCTGCCATCTTCGATGATATCGAGAGCAACGAAGAAGCCAAAGAAGATCCGTTCGGCCTGCTTAACGTCTCAAACGGCGTCACTGTTCCGCTTGTTATCGAAAAGCGCGACGAAGAGAACCGAGTGATCGAGCGAAACACGATCGGCGTTCTCCACGCGTTTAACAAGCGTCACGGCGAAGACTTTAACGAAGAAGATGTTCGACTTCTGGAGCGCATGGCGAAGAACGTCGGCTCCATCATCGCCAACCTTCAGCTCTACCGAGAGGTGGTTGAAGAGAAGGAAGAACTGGCGCAAACGTTCGAATCGCTCTCCGCGATGGCAGGTCTTATCCTCATCAGCCCGGATATGCGGATCAGCCAGATCAACGCCACGGCGAAGCACATTTTCGATGCTCCTCAAGACGCGGTTGGCAAGAGTGCCGAAGACGTGATCAAGGACGCGGGCATCGTGGAGATGCTTCGAAAGGCCAACGCGAACGAGGATCCAGGCAAGGCCGAAATCCATGTCACGGTTGGTGGTCACGAGCGGATTTACGAATCTCAAGCAACCTCGGTCCAAGGACCGGAAGGAAAGCACATGGGCGTCGTTGCCATTCTGATCGACGTCACCGAAGTGCGAAACATCGACCGAATGAAGTCGAGCTTCGTCGCAATGGCGTCTCACGAGCTTCGAACCCCGCTTACGGCGATCAAGGGCTTCTCCAGCACCCTTCTGGACGGCGTCGACGATCAGCTTTACGGACCAGACGACCAGAAAGAGTTCTTGGGAATTGTTGTTAGCGAGTGCGACCGACTTCGCCGCCTCATCGACGACCTTCTCAACACCAGCCGAATCGAGGCGGGCGAATCGCTCAAGCCGAACTACGGCACGATCGACATCACCGAACTGATCGAGAAGGTGGCAAAGGTTCAGCAGCAAGCAACCACAAAGCACACCGTGAAGGTTGCGATAGAAAATCCGTTGCCGAAGCTCATCGTTGGCGATCAGGACAAGATGGATCAGATTCTTACGAACCTGATGAACAACGCCATCAAGTACTCGCCGAACGGTGGAGACGTGGTTATTCACGCCAAGAACGAGGGAGACACCCTGCTCATCGGCGTTCGCGACCAGGGTCTGGGAATTCCGAAGGACCACCTCACCAAGGTCTTCGAGAAGTTCCACCGAGTGAACAACGAGGACAACCGAAAGATCTACGGAACGGGTCTCGGTCTCTTCTTGGTCAAGCACCTTGTAGAGCGCGTTCACATGGGCAAGATCTGGGCAGAATCCGAAGTCGGCGTGGGTTCGGACTTCATGTTCCGCTTCCCCTCCAACATTGATATCGAAGAAGCGAAGAAGTTCAACGACTAACGTCGCTCCTTCCGAGGCATCGGGCGCTCTGCATTTCAATGAATGCAGGGCGCTTTCCATTTGTTCGTCCCGCCCCAAGTAGCCCAACGGGTTTTTGCGCACCCAAGCAGAAAGCGTCCGAGATAAACTGGCAACTACCTTGAAGCGTTCCACCACTTCGGTCATCGTTGTAGTGCTACTCCTGCTTGTCACCCTCGGCTGGAGTTTTTCACTGTTGAACTCCGTCGTAGGCGCTTACCAGAAGACCTCTAAGGAAGCGTCCGATTACGCGACCCCCATTGTCAGTAAGGGAATATCCACCTGGAACGCGGAAGACTTGCCCCTGGTGGACGATCCCTCGCGCAGCAAAGAGGAATGGCAGCGGATGCTCGCCTACTATCGAACCAAACTTGGACCGGGCACGAAGCTAGAACGCCTTCGAAGCACGGGGGTTGACATGATTCCCGGGAAAGATGGAACGGAGAAGAACGGCGAGGTTCGGGTGGCGCTACTCGGACAGGCGACGTTCGGCAAAAAAATTCTGGACGTGAACTGCCTCGTCAGGCGAGTGGGAACCTCGTGGGGCATCATCGCCGTCGATATCGGCGACGAAGCATTTCAGCAGAAGGTTCGCAAAGAGGCGGGAATCAAGGAGCCGGAAAAGCCCGAACCCACTTCACAAAATTCTCCACGATCGTAAAGCCCTGTTCGGTCATCACCGATTCGGGATGGAACTGAACCCCTTCGATTGGGAGGGATTCATGCCTGAGCCCCATGATTTCGTGATCGTCGGTGGACCTTGCCGTCACAAGGAATCCTTGGGGCACGGTTTGCGGGTCTACCACCAGCGAGTGGTATCGAATTGCTGAGAACGGATTCGGCATGTTCTCGAAGAGTCCCTTCCCGTCGTGCTCTACCGGAGAGGCCTTGCCGTGCATGATTCGCTCGGCTTGACGAACGATTCCGCCCGCTACTTGCCCAATGGCCTGGTGTCCCAGGCAGACGCCAAAAATAGGAACCTGAAACCCATCCTGTTTCGCCAGCGCCGCCGCGATAACATCTAAACAGACTCCGGATTCTTTTGGAGTGCATGGACCGGGCGATAGCATGATGCCGTCCGGGCGCATGTCGGCGATGGTTTGAGTCGTGACCTCGTCGTTTCGCAACACGGTGATACTTGCCCCACAACGTCCAAGGTATTGGACAAGGTTGTAGGTAAAGGAATCGTAGTTATCGATTACCAAAATGGCGGGCGAATCACCCACCGCTTCAAACGAGGTCACGGAGCCATTTTAGCCGTTCTGACGATCGGTACTGCCTCGTTCCCACCTCGGAGCGGCGTGTTTCTGAGACGTGTAACCGAACGTGATCCTCTTGGGCTGGGATTGGAGCGCCTCGCGAGCATAGATGCGGCACTTTTCCGCGACGGCCAAGACGTTTGCAGACGCATTCCAGAAGTGCTTTTTCTGGGCATCGCGCCCCAAGTGATGGGCTCTGAATCCCTCTTCCATGAAGTGCGACGAGAGCGCCTTCATTTGTCGCTCTAGACGCAACAATCGGCGGACTTTGGCAAGCCCAAGCGCGGATCCGCTCCGGGTTTCTTCCACCTTCTGTTGAAGTTTCTGCAATGTAAGCAAACAACACCTCCTGCGTTTGCGGGTCAGGGGAACCGTCATTGGTTCCAACTTCCGATGCGTCTACGAGGTTAGCTGCCGGGCTAGGACCGAAAGTATCCTTCGCGAAGATCGCGATACGCCCCCAATGTGGGTCCCCCGTTCCGAGCGTCGCTCGGATTCGACTGTATCGAGATTGACGCTTTTGCTCTTCCGTTCGTTTCCAATTTTCATCGTTGCCGCACCGGTTTTGCGATTCCAACGAATAGTCGCAAGTCAGTAGCGATTTTCACCCTCACCATTCTTTGATTTGAGTTCATCGAGCCATCA
>CAZAVC010000008.1:0-16255 GCA_964488265.1 uncultured Fimbriimonas sp. | reverse complement strand
CTATCTTCGCCGCTACTGCGTTTCACAACCGAGTTCGAGATGGATCGGAGCCCCTTCGCGGCAGTGCCGACGAAGGGGTTTTTGGGAAAGTTTCCTCTTACTTGACGCTGGGAGGAAGGATAACCGCGTCGATGACGTGGATGACGCCATTGCTGCAGACGATGTCTGCCTTTGCAACTTTCGCTTGGTTGAACTTGGCGCCGCCCTTGAGCGTTACCTTTACGTTCTCACCGGAGACCGTCTTGACCGATCCGGCCTTGAGGTCGGTGGACATTACCTTGCCTGCGATGACGTGGTATGTCAGCACCTTGGTAAGGAGCTTCTTGTCGGCGAGAAGCTTCTCGAGAAGAGGCTTCGGAACCTTTGCAAATGCTGCATCGGTCGGTGCGAGGACGGTGAAAGGTCCTTCGCCCTTGAGGGTCTCAACCAGACCGGCCTCGGTGACGAGCTTGGCAAGGGTCTTGAAGGAGCCTGCCTTCACTGCGGTGTCGACGATGTCCATTTCTACGGACTTGGCGGGAGAAATAACTGCCACAGATGCGGCAAGAACGGCTAAAATGGATTTTCGGAAGTTGATCATGTCTGGTTGACTCCTAGTGAGCGGGTCGCAACGCAACTGCGATCCTGCTCCTTTCATGAACTACGAGGGTCGTTGCCAAAGATTTCACAGTTGATACAAAAAATATCAGCAGGCAATGATTTGTTGATCTAGGTTCTGATGACGTGATGCGCTCACGAACCGCTTGACATTCCGTTTCAATTGCCGCCATACTTTACGGTTGTCGTTAGACCACATTGCGTGTGTTTGACGACGGGCACTTTTAGGAGGCTCGAACGGACAGGTTGGATCGAATCAACATATAACTCCGAACGAGACCCCTCCTAGTTGAAGACGAGGGGTTTTTTACTGCCGAGTTTTTGGGTGCCAAGCAGCGAAAGCACAGATATTCAAAGAGGATTGAATGCCGACAGTCAATCAGTTAGTTAGAAAAGGGCGACAAGCTCCAAAGGTGAAATCGAAATCGCCTGCGCTGAAAGGGAATCCTTTCCGGCGTGGCGTATGTACGGTCGTACGTACCATGACCCCCAAGAAGCCGAACTCCGCGCTTCGAAAGACGGCTCGTGTTCGATTGACGAACGGCATTGAAGTCACCGCTTACATCCCGGGAGAAGGTCACAACCTGCAAGAGCACTCTGTGGTCCTCGTCCGTGGTGGACGTGTTAAGGACTTGCCTGGTGTGCGATATCACATCGTTCGCGGTACCCAACAAACCTCGGGAACGAACAAGCGCATGCAAGGTCGATCCAAGTACGGCACCAAGAAGCCTAAGGCTGGCGCAGCACCTGCAGCAGGGAAGAAGAAGTAACCATGTCTCGAAAAGGTCAAACCCCTAAGCGAATAGTCCTTCCGGATCCGATCTACAACTCCGAAGACTGCTCTCGGTTCATCAACCGAATGATGCTCGACGGAAAGAAAGGCAAGGCGGAGCACATCTTCTACACGGCAATGAAAATTGCTGAAGAGAAGACGGGTACGCCCGCTCTGGAAGTTTTCCAAACCGCTCTTAAGAACGTGACGCCTGCGGTTGAAGTTCGACCCCGACGAGTCGGCGGTCAAACCTACCAGGTGCCTATGGACGTCCGACCTGATCGACGCCGCACTCTCGCCATTCGATGGATGGTGACCTACTCGCGACGACGATCCGGAAAGACCATGATCGATCGACTTTCGGCAGAGTTGATCGATGCGTTCAATGGAACCGGTCAAGCCATGAAGAAGCGCGAAGACACGCACCGAATGGCTGACTCCAACAAGGCTTTCGCCCACTACCGCTTCTAATAACTAAGTTATCTGGGCGGGTTCAAACCTGCCCAGGTTCGTTCTCGCCCTGCGACCCCCATCAAAAGAGAATCTCATGCCTCGAAGTCATAAACTCGAACACGTTCGAAACATCGGTATCGCCGCTCACATTGACGCGGGTAAGACCACCACGACCGAGCGCATCCTCTACTACACCGGCCGCAACCACAAGATTGGCGAAGTCCACGACGGCGCCGCTACGATGGACTGGATGGTGCAAGAGCAGGAGCGCGGGATTACCATTACCTCCGCTGCTACCTCCTGTTTCTGGTCCGGTAGCAAGAAGGATCGACCGGAGCACAAGATCAACATCATCGACACCCCGGGTCACGTTGACTTTACGGTTGAAGTCGAACGATCTCTGCGTGTTTTGGACGGTTGTGTCGCAGTGTTCTGCGCGGTTGGTGGCGTTCAGCCCCAATCCGAAACTGTTTGGCGACAGGCGAACAAGTACAAGGTTCCGCGAATCATCTACGTGAACAAGATGGACCGTCTTGGCGCGGACTTCTTCTCGGTGTACAACCGGGTGAAGGAGCGACTTGGCGCGAATGCGGCTCCGATCCAAATTCCGATCGGTGCAGAGTCTCAATACAAGGGTTATATCGACCTGGTTGAGATGACGGCGACCATTTACACTTCCGACGACGGAAAGCAGTACGACGAGGGACCCATCCCCGACGAACTGTCCGAACTCGCGAAGGAGTGGCACGACAAGATGATCGAGTCCATTTCGGAATTCGATGATGAAATCGCCATGAAGTATCTCGAAGGCGAGGAGATCACGAAGGAAGAGGTGAAGGCGGCTCTGCGTTACGGCACCATCAACCTGAAGGTCGTTCCGATGATCTCTGGCTCTTCGTTCAAGAACAAGGGAGTCCAGGCGATGATCGACTCGGTCGTTGACTACCTGCCTTCGCCGGTAGACGTCGACGCGGTTGGGGGTGTTCACCCTAAGACCGACGAAGAGCTTGATCGAAAGCCGTCCGACACGGAACCGTTTAGCGCACTCGCATTTAAGATCATGTCCGACAAGTACGTCGGCCGCTTGACTTACATGCGCGTTTACTCGGGCAGTCTCAAGAAGGGTTCGCCGGTTTCTATCACCTACCGCGATCCACTTACCAACGACTTCCGAGTTCGAAACGAGCGCGTTGGTCGAATTCTTGAAATGCACGCGAATGACCGAACGGACATCGATGAGGTGTTCGCTGGTGAGATCGTGGGCGTCATCGGTCTTGGCGACGTTAACACCGGTCACACAATCTGCGATCCGGATCAACTGATCGCTCTGGAATCCATCAAGTTCCCAGAGCCGGTTATTCAAATCGCTATCGAGCCGAAGTCGAAGGCAGACCAGGAGAAGCTTGGACAGTCGCTACAACGACTTGCTCAAGAGGACCCAACGTTCCGCGTCTACACCGATGCTGAGTCTGGACAAACGATTATCTCCGGAATGGGTGAGCTTCACCTTGAGATCATCGTCGACCGACTGAACCGAGAATTCGGCGTGCAGGCCAACCAGGGCAAGCCTCAGGTTGCTTACCGAGAGACCGTTGCGGCCAAGTCGGTTGCAGAAGGACGCTTCATCCGCCAAACGGGTGGTTCGGGTCAGTACGGTGTCTGTAAGATCGAAATGGAGCCGCTTGAGATTGGTCAAGGATTCGTCTTCGAGAACAAGACTGTCGGCGGTTCGATTCCTCGGGAGTACATCCCGGCGGTTGAGAAGGGTGTGCGCGAAGGACTGCTCTCGGGCGTTATCGCGGGCTATCCCGTTGTTGACGTGAAGGTTACGCTCATCGATGGTAGCTACCACGATGTCGACTCGAACGAAAACGCGTTTAAGCAAGCTGGAATCTTGGCTTTCAAGGAAGCCATGAAGAAGGCGAATCCGATTCTCAAAGAGCCGATCATGCACGTTGAGGTAACGACGCCGGACGGAAACGTTGGCGACGTTGTCGGTGACTTGAACGGTCGACGGGGCCGCATTGAAGGAATGGAACCTGCGCTCGGTGGAGTCACCGTGGTTAACGCACACGTTCCGCTCTCGGAAATGTTTGGTTACGTCACGACGCTTCGCTCGCTCACTCAGGGCCGAGCTCAGCCGAACGTGACTCCGTCGCACTACGAAGCGGTGCCTGTAAACATCGCTAACGAAATCATTTCGAAAGCTCAGGGCGGCCGATAAGGCATCCCTGGGCCCAGATAAGAGATAATTAAACAGCTAAGGAAACAAAGAAAAAATGGCAAGAGCTAAATTCGAGAGAACGAAGCCGCACGTCAACATCGGCACGATCGGTCACGTCGACCACGGCAAGACCACGTTGACGGCAGCGATCACTGGCGTCCTTCAACAGAAGGGCCTCGCACAAGCGAAGCGATACGACGAGATCGACTCCGCTCCCGAAGAAAAGGCCCGCGGTATCACGATCAACATCTCGCACCAAGAGTACGAGACGGAGACCCGACACTACGCGCACGTTGACTGTCCTGGACACGCCGACTTCATTAAGAACATGATCACCGGCGCCGCCCAAATGGACGGAGCAATCCTCGTTGTGGCAGGTACCGACGGTCCGATGCAGCAAACCCGAGAGCACATTCTGCTTGCTCGACAGGTGGGCGTGCCTCACATCGTTGTCTTCATCAACAAGGTTGATGCGGTCGACGACGAAGAGCTGCTCGAGCTGGTTGAGATGGAGATCCGAGATCTTCTGAGCAAGTACGGCTTTGATGGCGACAATACGCCGATCATCAAGGGTTCCGCACGACGAGCTCTGGACGTGGTTGAGTCTGGCACCGTTAACTTCGAAGACAAGTACGTTGCCGGCATCCTCGAGCTGATGGCCGCTGTTGACAGCTACATCCCGACCCCTGAGCGCGACAAGGACAAGCCGTTCCTGATGGCTGTCGAAGACGTGTTCACCATTACGGGCCGCGGTACGGTTGCAACCGGTCGTGTTGAGCGAGGTCAGCTCAAGTCCATGGAAGAAGTCGAGATCGTTGGTCTTGCTGAGAAGCGAAAGACGACCTGTACGGGTATTGAAATGTTCCGAAAGCTCCTCGACTACTGTGAGGCAGGCGACAACGTCGGTTTGCTTCTCCGTGGCGTGGACCGAAAGGACATCGAGCGCGGTATGGTTATCTGCAAGCCGGGTTCCATTACCCCGCACACCAAGTTCGACGCAGAGGTTTTCGTTCTCTCCAAGGAAGAGGGCGGTCGACACACCCCGTTCATCGCGGGCTACCGACCCCAGTTCTTCTTCCGAACGACGGACGTTACCGGTTCCATCATCGAGATCCGAGGTCAAGGCGGCGCAGTTGCTGAAATGTGCATGCCCGGAGACAACGTCTCAATGACCATCGAACTGATCTCGCCGATCGCTATCGAAATTGGTTCCAAGCTTTCCATCCGAGAAGGCGGCCGAACCGTTGGTGCTGGTTCCATCACCAAGATCCTCGAGTAAGATCGAGTGATCGCAAAGCCCCTGGTCCAATCTGGACCAGGGGCTTTTTTGTTGCCTCAGGTATAATTTGAATCGGATCGAGAGGTTGGGGCGTTCATCGCTTGGAATTCACGATCGGAGAAACTTATGGCAGGTATTCGAGTTCGAATCAGACTTCGTGCGTACGACCATCGCACTATTGACCAATCCGCAGAGAAGATTGTGGAGACCGCGAAGCGCACAGGCGCTCGCGTAAAGGGTCCAGTGCCTCTTCCCACCCACATTCGACGCTGGTGCGTTATCCGAGGTCCGCACATCGACAAGGAGTCGATGGAGCACTTCGAGCTTCGAACCCACAACCGCCTCATCGATATCCACGAGCCGAGCAACAAGACGATCGATGCGCTGATGCGACTCGATCTCCCGAGCGGCGTCGATATCGAAATCAAGATGTAGTCCCTCGCTTCGGCGAAAAGAAAGAGCCCCTCTGCTAAACGCAGAGGGGCTTTTTCTTTTAAGGAGTTCTAAGTTTTAGGCGCCTTTTCGCTTGAGCAGCGATTCGATCACCTTTTCTGCTTCTGCTTCACCTTTTCGCTCTCCGAAATTCAGTTCGCCTGCCGCATACCATCGTGCTTTGCCGTTCTGATCGATGATGTACAAGGTTGGCCACCACTTCGTGCCAAAAGCGTTCCACATTTTGTATTCGCCGTCTACGAGCACCGGATAGGTGATTTTGTGCTTTTCGATCGCCTTCTGAACATTCTCAACCTTCTTCTCACTCTCAATCTCTGGAGTGTGAATACCAATGGTTACGAGACCCTGCTTGGCAAATTTTTCGGTGAGCCTTTGAATGGCGGGGAGGTTGTTTTTGCAGTTACCGCATGCGAACGCCCAGAAGTGAACGAGAGTAACTCGCCCCTGATACTTAGCGGCAGCTTCGGCTTCCTTGGTGTTCAGCCATTCTGTTCCAACAAGTGCTGGAGCAGTCGGAAACTTGCCGCTTGTAGCGGGCGCGGCGGAACCGCCTTGAAGGACGAGAGCTATGAGTAGGGCGTTCATGTCTATGTTCGTAAGGCGGGAACGCTTCATTTTGTTCCTTAAATGAATGTTAAGATATAGTCATAGAATCTTGAGTTTGATATGCTGTACCTGAGTACAGATCCGTGAGCCTTACCTCAGAATTCATAACGTGTCCAAATTGCAAAAACTCCGTGCCGCCTTCCTTTCAGGCTTGTCAGTTTTGCGGCACTTCTCTCACTAACGTCGTTCGCCCCAAGCAAGGTGGCGCAGCGGGTGGAAAGAAAAAGCTCTTCGACTATGACGAGCACAACGTCGATTATTTCGGCAAGCCGAAGTGGGTTTGGCCCGCGTACTACGGCATCGCGGGCTACTTCATTCTCTATGCAGTGGTGAGCTCGCTCCGGATGCTTGTGACCCGCAAGCCAGACGACGGGATCGACGTGTTCCTATTGATCGTCAATGGTTTGGGGTTGATCAAGGGATTAGGGCTTATCCTCCGAATCCAGTTCATTCGCAACGTCGTTGTGTTCCTCTGCAGTCTTTCGATTCTGTTTGCACTTCTGTCCATTCCGGGAACGCTTGCCATCGCCGCGGCTATGGGTGGAGCGGGGCTTATCTTCGTGATTGCGTCGGTCATTGACTTCATGTTCAACTGCATGATGATCTACCTGATCGGTGAGACCGAATAAGCGAGTGACGGAGGAACGGAAATGGCGGTAAAGGATCCTAAGGCAACGGGCGACGGTCTTCTGCCCGGATACATGCGATGTCCATCTTGCGCTCAGCAGATTGTCGCGGCGGCTGATTCGTGCCCATTTTGCTCAACATCGTTGGCACATGCGGCTCGACCAAAAGGAGTTGGCACGTATGTGCCCGGCGTAAACGCCTATCGCGAGGTGAAAACGCCCTCTTGGTACTGGCCCGGCTACTACCTCGCTAGCACGGTCTATCTGGTCAACGGATGCTTTCGAGTCATGATGGCGCTTGGGATTGGATCTGGGAAGGGAAGACTTCAGGCCGATCCGGTCTCGATCGGTACCGGGCTGATAACGCTTGTCGTGGCGATTCTTTTTCTGATCAAGCTATCGTTCATTCGCGAACACGCTCGATGGTTTGCGTGGGGATGCGTCTGCTTCGATGCCATCACGCTTCTGGTCGCTCCGCTCGCCATCGCACTTTCGCCGGCGTTTGGGATAGGGCTGGTCGTTCTGGCTCTCGCCGATCTTGGCGCCAGCTGGTTTATGATCGTGAACTCGGACATGTACGAATCCTGATCTCGCGTTCACTTGTCTCCGGTCGGAGCTTCTGCGTTTCACGCTGAGTCGTTCCCGTCGCTATCAGGCGCTGGAGTCTGACTCTCACCGGTCCTCTAGGGAAGACCAGTTGCACGGCTCGAAAACCTCTCGGTATAATATTGGTTCGCAAGTGGATCGTTAGCTCAGTCGGTAGAGCAGCTGACTCTTAATCAGCGGGTCGTAGGTTCGAGCCCTACACGGTCCACCAATTAAAAAAGGCTCATGCAATGCACGAGCCTTTTTTAGTTTTCAATGATTCCGAGTCGACGTTCTTCAGTAGTTGTGTAGGTCGATATTGGGGAAATCTTTGTCTCGGCGTTGGCAAGCAGCACACTTCCCCATTCGAACCATATAAAGTTACTTAAAGCACAATTGTTGGTTGAGGACGTGTCAAAGTCTCTACAAGGGGAGCTTTATGAACGCAGTTGAAATTGAAGCAGCGGTGTCAGAGCTTGCCGCAAGCCCATTCGACGCGGCCGAGTTTCCGTTCCAGTTCCTCGTCGCATTGGGAAACAAAGACAACACTATTGCTAAGCTCAGGAAGGGTGTCTCAAACGCCTCGGATGTTCCGAACGGCGTCCTTCAGCGGAATAACATTCATCTTGCGGTGGCACCTCTAGGCGAGGTGAGCCAAGTCCTGTCCGCGCTGAAAAGCAGTCCCAAAACGGCCCAAGCCAAAGCCAAATTCATTCTTGCGACCGATGGTGAGACCCTTGAAAGCGAAGAACTGAATTCGGGCGAGATCGTCACGACCGAATTCTCGAAGCTCGCCGACCACGTCGGCTTCTTCCTTCCCCTTGCGGGCATCACGACGGTCAAGGAGATCAAAGACAACCCGATTGACGTTCGGGCGACGGGACGGCTTAACAAGCTTTATGTGGAGCTACTGAAAGAGAATCCAGATTGGGCAATCGAGGCTCGTCGACCGGACCTCAATCACTTTCTTGCCCGACTGATCTTCTGCTTCTTCGCCGAAGATACGGACATCTTCTTCGGTTCTGGCTTGTTCACCAAGACCATCGATCAGATGAGCGAGCGGGATGGCTCGAACACCCACATCGTTCTCGAACAAGTGTTTCGAGCGATGAACGTTAAGATCGCCGACCGTGCCGCCGCAAACCTGCCGAACTACGCCGATCAATTCCCCTACGTCAATGGTGGGCTCTTTTCTGGTAGTGCTGAGACTCCCAAGTTCTCGAAGATCGCCCGGAGCTATCTGATTCGAGCGGGAGAACTCAACTGGAGACAAATCAACCCGGACATCTTCGGCTCGATGATCCAAGCCGTGGCCGATGATGAGGAACGCGGTTCGTTGGGCATGCACTACACCAGCGTGCCCAACATCCTCAAGGTGCTCAATCCCCTGTTCTTGGACGACTTGCGAGAGCAGTTGGAGCGGGCGGGAGATCACAAGCCGAGCCTTCTCAAACTTCGCGAAAGAATGTCCAGAATCCGAGTGTTCGACCCGGCTTGCGGCTCGGGGAACTTCTTGGTCATCGCCTACAAAGAGATGCGGGCCATCGAAGGCGAAATCAACCGAAGACGGAACGAGATCGACCGCGCTTCGGAGATTCACCTCACCAACTTTCGAGGTATCGAGATTAGGGACTTCGCCGCCGAAGTAGCTCGCCTAGCCCTCATCATCGCCGAATTTCAATGCGATGTGCTCTATCGCGGGCCGAAGCTCGCCCTCGCTGAGTTTCTTCCTCTGAACACTGAGAACTGGATCGTTTGTGGAAACGCCCTCCGGCTCGATTGGACTACGGTCTGCCCGCCATTTAGTAAAGACGTTTCAATTACTTCGAACGCGAATGATCTGTTCGAGACGCCCCTTGATCAACCCAAGATCGATTCAAGAACGAAGGTGGTGAGACGTACATCTGCGGGAATCCGCCATATAAGGGCCGCAACAAGAAGGGACATGACGAACGTGCCGAAACGGAAAGCGTGTTTGCAGCCTATCCCGGTTCGTATGCATCGCTCGACTATGTATCCAATTGGGTAATGAAAGCGGCACTCTACTGCAGTGTCTACCATGCACACACTGCTCTGGTTGCTACAAACTCAATATGCCAGGGTGAACAGGTACCCCTGCTCTGGCCTCTCGTGATGTCGATGGGCGTCAACATCAGCTTTGCATACACGTCGTTTAAGTGGTCTAACCTTGCAACGGATCAGGCTGGTGTAACCGTGGTAATCGTGGGACTTAGTCGAGGGCCCTCTCGCGAGCGTATTCTCATCACTGAAAACAGTTCGCGAGTAGTGGATTACATAGGCCCGTACCTCGTTCCAAACTCAAGCATTGTAGTGGAGAAACGAACTGCACCGTGGCAGGGACTAGCTGTTATGTATCTCGGCAACATGGCGAAGGATGGCGGCTATCTCTTTATGACAAAGGATGAGGCCAGGAAAATGGTCGCGGAGGAGAACGTGCCGCGAACGATGCTGCGCGAATTTTTTGGGTCGGAAGAGGTCATCCATGCCAAACCGAGAGTTTGCCTTTGGCTGACTGACAAGGACTTCAAAGAAGCTATGCAAATCCCTGCAGTTAAGAAGAGGCTAGACTCCGTTAGGGACTTTCGCAGTGAAAGCCCGGCATCGTCGACCCGAGCCCAAGCAAAGAACCCGCATCGGTTCATTCAATTGTCTGCAGGAAGTGGTTCGCGAGCAATTGTAATACCGCGCGTCTCATCTGAGTCCAGGCCCTATCTGCCGGTTGACTACAAGCAAGCAGGCCCCGTCATCGGCGATAAGTGCTTCGCCCTTTATGACGCTCCTCTGTGGAACATGGCGCTAATTGCCTCGCGTCTTCATTGGGTGTGGATCGGTACAGTTTGCGTAAGGCTCGAAATGCGTTTCTCCTATTCAAACACCCTTGGCTGGAACACCTTTCCTCTCCCCACCCTGACCGAGCAAAACAAGGCCGACCTCACCAGATGCGCCGAAGAGATCCTCCTCGCTCGCGAACGGCATTTTCCCAAGACCATCGCAGACCTCTACGACCCGGAGAACATGCCGGAGGACCTCCGACGCGCTCATGAACTAAATGATGAGACTCTGGAGCGCATCTACATCGGGCGAAGGTTCAAAAACGATACCGAACGGCTCGAAAAGCTCTTCGAGCTATACGCAAAGATGGTCACGGCCAAGCCTCAGACCCCACAGAAGAAGTCGCGCCAGAAAGGCGCTGAGCAGCTGGAGGCATTCGCCGATGCTTGACCTTGCCCCTTTCACCAATAAACCAACTTGTAAGCGTCACTTACAGGTTGCGGCCCGTGTTCACCGAGTCGTGAAGGAACACTTGACAAATGAATCGGGCGATCAACTCCCAGAACAAGCGGGGGGACTTCGGTGAAACAGTTCAACAACTTGACGATTCGGGCAGCCGTGGATATCGTTGCGCAGCTTCTGAACTCGGAGGAGATGGACATGCGTTCTCTGGAGTGGGGCATACCGCCCCCTGCCAACGGTGCTTACAAGTCTGCAAAGAAGGCCATTTGGTTGAAAGTCGCAGTTAGTGAAGAGCCGTTCATAGTTCTAACAAAGCACGGCCACATTGGCCTTGACCGAGCCCTAGTGGAACTTGCCCTAACTGCTCATCCCAAGTTCGAAGATTCTCAAGTGTGGATCGAGATGATCGCGGGTTTGAAGTTCGACGGCTATGAGTTGCAGGTAGCCGAAGATGGATCACGATCATTAGTTGCCATGTTGCCAACTGATGCTCCGGGCCTTGATATGCGAGAAGCAGACGACGAGGTGACAAGTCTCTTGAAGAAGCATGATTTCCTCGTGTCTTTAGGACACTGGAACATCGCGAAATCCACTTTCCAGCGTGGCGAGTGGACCGCTGCCAACGGCGAATTGCGGAAGATCATCGAGGGGTTGCTTAATGAAATCGCCGAGAGGCTTGGGTGTGACCCTAACATTGATAGCAAAGGCAAGCGCGACTTTCTTGGAAACCATGCTACACCGTTCTTGTTGGCCGAATACAACGAATGGAACGTGAACAACCAAAAACCTCAATACGTTCAGGGGTTGATGAGTCGGATGCACCCTCATGGAGGTCATCCCGGACTCTCGGAAGAAGAGGACGCCACATTCCGGCTTCAAATAACACTGGTTACAGCAAGGCTATTATTGCGGAGGTTTGAAAAGAGGGTTGGATAAGCGTATGAGTGAGAGTAATCAAGGCAACAGCAAGATCGTCCCTGCCGTTTCGATCACAACCTCTCAAACGGGAGCATCGACAAAGGCAAACGAACTTGGCATGCGTCCCATGCAAGAGCGGGCCTATGCGCAAAGAGGCGAACAGTACCTGCTTATCAAGTCTCCCCCTGCTTCGGGCAAGTCGCGGGCGTTGATGTTCATCGCCCTGGATAAATTGACGAATCAGGGATTGAAGCAGGCGATCATCGTGGTGCCCGAGCGTTCTATCGGGGGAAGCTTCGCCGATGAGAACCTCACCGAATCGGGCTTCTGGGCGGATTGGCGGGTCAGACCGCAGTGGAATCTCTGCAACGCACCGGGGATCGATGAACCGAAAGTAGCCAAGTCGAAGGTCAAGGCAGTGGGCGAGTTCCTCGCGAGCGAAGATCAGGTGCTTGTTTGCACCCACGCGACGTTCCGCTTCGCCATTGATGAGCTGGGCGTGGAAGCGTTCAACGACCGCCTGATCGCCGTGGATGAGTTCCACCACGTAAGTGCAAACCCGGACAACCGGCTCGGTGCCCAACTCGGGCAGTTCATCGCCCGCGACCGTGTGCACCTCGTGGCGATGACCGGCTCGTATTTCCGGGGAGACGCCGAAGCCGTTCTGTCCCCCGAAGATGAGAGCCGATTTGCCACGGTGACCTACACCTACTATGAGCAGCTCAACGGATACGAGTTTCTCAAATCGCTTGAGATCGGCTACTACTTCTATTCGGGTCGGTATGTGGACGCGGTCGAGGCCGTTCTTGACCCCTCGCAAAAGACCATCGTTCACATCCCGAATGTCAACTCGCGTGAGAGCCTAAAGGACAAGCAGAAAGAAGTCGAGGAGATCATGAATTGGCTCGGGGAGTGGAAAGGAATTGACCCTGCGACCGGATTCCACCTCTACGAGCATGAAGGGCGGATTCTAAAAGTGGCCGACCTGGTGGATGACAGCAAACCCATCGAGCGGGCCAAAGTCTTGACCGCGTTGAAGGACCCCTCTCAACGGCATAACCGCGCCCACGTGGACATCATCATTGCCCTCGGGATGGCCAAGGAGGGCTTTGACTGGATTTGGTGCGAGCACGCCCTCACCATCGGCTACCGAAGCAGCTTAACCGAGATCATCCAGATCATTGGCCGTGCGACTCGGGACGCTCCCGGCAAAGAGCGAGCGCGATTTACGAACCTGATTGCCGAGCCCGATGCAACGGAAGAGGCCGTCGTGGACGCCATCAATGACACATTGAAGGCGATTGCCGCGAGCCTTCTCATGGAGCAGGTTCTAGCCCCTCGGTTCGAATTCACTCCCAAGAATGCCGGGGCCAAGGAAGGTTTCGACTACGGCGAGACCGGATACCAAGAAGGCAAGACCAACGTGGGTGTCAATGAGAAAACCGGCCAAGTACACGTTGAAGTCAACGGGTTGGTTGAGCCGAAGAGCCCCGAGGCCAAGCGCATTTGCCAAGAGGATTTGAATGAGGTCATCACCGCGTTCATCCAAAACAAGCCGGTGCTCGAAAAGGGACTCTTTGACCAAGAAAACACGGTTCCCGAAGAGTTGACTCAGCTTCAGATGGGCAAGCTCGTTCGCGAGAAGTATCCCGAACTGACTGAATACGACCAAGAGGCGGTTCGTCAGCAAGCGATTGCCGCCCTCGTCCTCGTTCAGCAGAGCAAGAATCCAGGCGGCTATTCAGGCTCGGGTGGTGCCACGAGTGCGGAAGGTGGAAAGCCTAACCTAGCCTTGATCCAAGGAGTCCGACGGTTGGCGATGGATGTTCGAGAGCTAGATATTGATCTCATCGACCGCATCAACCCTTTCGGCGAAGCCTACGCGGTCCTTGCCAAAGCAATGGATGAGAAGACCCTGAAACAGGTCCAAGCGAACATCTCGGCGAAAAAGCAGAACATCTCGTTTGAGGAGGCCCGTGAGCTTGCGAGTCGCGCATTGCTCTTCAAGCGAGAGCGCGGACGCCTGCCCGAGGTAGGTTCTGCGGATGCTTGGGAGCAACGGATGGCCGAAGGTGTTGCGGCGTTTGCCCGGTACAAGGCACAAGAGAAAGCTAAAGCCGACTTAGGAGGTTCAGGTGCCTGAACTAACTGACGACGAACTTTTGGCCGAGTTAGGTGTCGAGGCTGAGCCCGTAAAGAAGGGCAAGTACACGGCTATCGAGGAACGGATCATCGCCGGGTTTGAGGATATTCAACGGTTCTACGAAACTCATGGCCACCTTCCCCGGCACGGCGAACACTTGGACATCTTCGAGCGGCTTTATGCGGTCCGGCTTGAACGGATCAGAGCCCTCCCGGAAGCCCAAACCCTTTTGGCTGAGTTCGATAAGTTCGGCCTCTTGCGCATGAACACGGGTGAGGACCTGACTACCGATGCGCTTGACGACGACGACCTCCTTTCCGAACTGGGAGTTGAGCTGAGCCCCGAGACCAACGTGGCGGTGCTCAAACATGTGGCGTCTCGGGATGAGCGACGTGCGGCGGAGGAAATCGCAAACCGAACGCGGTGCGAAGACTTCGAGACATTCAAGCCGCTCTTCGAACAAGCAGAGGCCGAACTTCAGTCGGGTATTCGCACGACTCGGAGGTTCTCGGGAGACATAAACATCTCGAAAGGAGAGTTCTTCATTCTCGGAGGTCAGATGTGTTACGTTGCAGAACGCGGCCCGACCTTCAAGACCCCAAACGGTGAACCCGATGCCCGCTTGAGACTGATTTATTCGAACGGCACGGAGACCAACCTCTTACTTAGGTCGCTTCAACGCGCCCTCTACAAGGACGATGCGGGCCGCAGAATCTCCGACACGCGTTCGCCGAGCCTCTTTAGCGATGAATGGGAGGAAGGTGACGTGTCAAGCGGCACGGTGTACGTACTTCGGAGCCTCTCTGAGCACCCGCTTATCAACGAAAACCGTAACCTTATCCACAAAATTGGAGTGACAACCGGCAACGTTAAGGCGCGGGTCTCCGCCGCTAAGGATGACGCAACCTATTTGCTGGCGGATGTCGAGATTGTTGCTGAGTACAAGCTCTCAGGGATTAATCCCAAGAAACTCGAGCAACTTCTCCACAAGGTTTTTGCGCCTGCTCAACTGGATCTGACCATTCCGGATAGATTTGGTAAACCCGTTCGGCCCAAGGAGTGGTTCTTGGTGCCACTTGCTGTCATCGACAACGCAATTGTGCGACTCAACGACGGGACGCTTATTGGTTCTGTTTACGATCCTTCCCAGGCAAAACTGACCCCTTGAGTTGGTCCCGATCATCGGAGTCTCCTATAGAAGAAACGTTGTGGCTTCGAACATCTATACTTCAGGGGTAGGTAGATCATGGATCGAGAAGCCGTCAGCGAAGCCCGCGAATCATTCCAGACTTCTGCGGCTACTTCTGCTGAGAATCCGGCCGACGGCAAGAAGTCGCTTCGCTCGACCCTGTGGATCCTCGTCGCAATTGCGATCGGCATCGTAGTCGGCCTGACAGTGGGACCGAAAGCGGCGCCGCTTGGCGAACTCGGCAAGCTTTTCGTGTCGCTCATCAAGGCGTTCGCCATCCCGCTCCTCTTCTTCGCGATCCTAGAGGCCGTTGCCACCACTCAAATCGCGCTCAAGTCGGCGGGGAAGTTGCTCGTTGTTGTCGGCATCAATGCAGTATTGGCGGCGTTCATCGGGCTCGGGCTCGCCAACGTTTTCCAGCCGGGCAAGCACATTAACTTCAACGTTGCCGAAGCCGCGCCAGGCTCCATTCTTAAGCAAGCCGAAGGGAAGACCATCGACGCGATGGCGTTTGTCGACAATATCCTTCCCGATTCGCTTTTGGAGCCGTTCAACACCAACAACGTGCTCAGCTTGGTTTTTGTGGCGGTGTTGCTCGGAGCGGCATGGCGATCTTTTCCAGACGAGGAGAACCCCTGGAAGGCCGCTCTCAGCCCCTGGCTAACCGCCGGACTCCGCATCTCCGAGAGGCTCATGATCTGGCTGGTGAAGCTCACGCCGCTCGCCGTGTTTGGAGTCATCGCCAAAGTGGTTGGGGAGAACGGATTTCGAACGTTCAACGGTCTGCTCGCCTACCTCGGAGTCGGTGCCCTCGGGTTGGCGCTTCAGGTTCTGGTGGTCTATCACTTTTGGATAGCCGTTGTATGCCGCAGGTCGATCGTTCAATTCTGGAAGGAGTCTGCAAATGCGATTCTCTTCAGCTTTGGAGTGAACAGCAGTCTAGCGACCCTGCCCCTCACGCTCAAGGCTTTGGATAGGTTAGGAGTAAGCAAAGAAAGCAGTCGACTCTCGGCTTGCATCGGTACCAACCTCAACAACGACGGCATCCTGCTTTACGAGGCCATGGCGGTTCTGTTTGTGGCGCAAACCATGGGGATGCACCCCACAGCACCACCACGTCGTTGTCGTCGATGGCGAGGCGCCGCCGCAGCGCTG